>CAIXAY010000416.1 GCA_903917505.1 uncultured beta proteobacterium
CTCTAAACAGCGAGGCGAAGGCGCCGGCGCAGCCGCCGCCATTCAGCGCCGCGCCCGAGGTGCGCGCCTTCATCATCGAGATGCACGAACAGCATGAATTCGACATCGCCGAACTGACCCGCGAGTTTTCCCGCATCCACGCCAACGCGGCCGTTCTGCGCGCCATCCGGCCGGCGGCCGTGCCCGAGCTGCAACGTTCGTGGCCGCGCTATCGCGCGCGCTTCGTCAACGAAAAACGCACCGCCAACGGGCTGCGCTTCTGGCGTGAAAACGTGGCCGAGCTCGCTCGCGCCGAAGCCCTCTACGGCGTGCCGCCCGAGATCGTCGCCGCGATCATCGGCGTCGAAACCGAGTACGGCCGCAACATGGGGAAATTCGGCGTGCTCGAGGCGCTCGCTACGCTCGCCTTCGACTATCCGCCGCGCGCCGCATTTTTCCGCGGCGAACTCGAGCACTACCTGCTGTTCGCCCGCGAAAATGGCTACCCGCCCCGCTCGCTCAAGGGATCTTATGCCGGCGCCATGGGCATCCCGCAGTTCATGCCGAGCAGCCAGCGCAACTACGCCGTCGACTTCGACGGCGATCAGCGCATCGACCTTGCCCACAGCAGCAGCGACGCCATCGGCAGCGTCGCCCGCTATCTCCAGTTGCACGGCTGGGAAGCCGGGGCGCCGATCGCCGTGCCGGCGAGCGCGGACGGCGAGCCGGCAGCGCTGCTATCGACTGACTACAAGCCGCGGCTGCCCCTGCGCGAGCTCATGCAGCAAGGCCTCGGCGTCGTCGGCGACAGGGAAGGATTCGCGGAACAGTTCGGCGACCGCCCGGCCGCCCTGATCGACCTCGTCGCCCCGGCCCAGCCGACCGAATACTGGATCGCTTTCGACAATTTCTACGTCATCACGCGCTACAACCACTCGACCTTCTATGCCATGGCCGTGTTCCAGCTGGCGCAGGCGCTGCGCGCCGAAAAGGACAGTGCAACGGAATAGCGAGCGGTCAGAGCAGGTTGTCGCGCGTGACGCCGCCGCGCTTGATGACGCGGCGCAGCTGGTCGAGCGCCTCGATCTGGATCTGGCGCACGCGTTCGCGGGTCAGCTCGAGATCGGCGGCAATCTGCTCGAGCGTGCTGATCTCGCCGCCGCCGAGCCCGTAGCGGCGCTCGAGCACGCGGCGCTGTTTATCCGGCAACTGCTCGACCCAGTGGCTGACCAGGTTGCCGACTTCGTTCGATTGCAGCAGGCTGGCCGGGTCGATGGCATTGTCATCGGCGACGGCGTCGGCGACGCTGTGGTTGGGATCGATCTCGAGCGGCGCGTCGAGCGAGGCGATATGTTCGCTGAGCGCCAGCGCGCGGCGCACATCGGCGACCGGGCGGTCGATCAGGTGCGCGATCTGCTCAAGCCGGATGTCGCGGCCGTTGGCCAGTTCGAGGTGACGCAGCGCGCGCAGGATCAGGTTGATTTCCTTGACCACATGCACCGGCAGGCGGATCGTGCGCGACTGGTTCATGATCGCCCGCTCTATGCTTTGGCGAATCCACCAGGTGGCGTAGGTCGAGAAACGGAAACCGCGGTCCGGATCGAATTTCTCGATGGCGTGGATCAGGCCGAGGTTGCCTTCCTCGATCAGGTCGAGCAGCGGAATGCCGCGATTGAGATAGCGCTTGGCGATATTCACAACCAGCCGCAGGTTGTGCTCGATCATCTTCTGGCGCGCCTCGAACTCGCCGTTGCGCGCCCGGCATGCCCAGTCGAACTCTTCTTTCGGGCTGAACAGCGGTTTGGCGCCGATCTCGTTGAGGTAATGCTGCGTGACGTCGTTGAGCAGCTCGACTTCCGGGGTCGCCGCTACCGCCTCGTCGTCCGCCTCGGCAAGGAAGGGTTCGTCGGACGCACCGGCTTCCGGCGGTTCCTCATCGAAGCCGGCGTCGGAATCTGGATCGCCCGTCATGATCAGCGCGCCGGCAGGTACTTGAGGGGATCGACAGGCTTGCCCTGCCGCCGCACTTCGAAGTGCAGCTTGACCTGGTCGGCATCGCTGTTGCCCATTTCGGCAATCTTCTGGCCGCGCGTCACGCTCTGCCCTTCCTTGACCAGGATGGTCTGGTTGTGCGCGTACGCCGAGAGGTAGGTATTGTTGTGCTTGATGATCACCAGATTGCCGTAACCGCGCAGGCCCGTGCCGCTATAAACGATCTTGCCGTCGGCCGCGGCGATCACCGGATCGCCGAGCTTGCCGGCGACGTCGACGCCCTTGCTGCCGCCCTCGCTGAAGGTGCCGATCAGCTGGCCCTTGGCCGGCCAGATCCAGGGCAGTTCGTCGCCGGCGAGCGCCGCTTCGGCCGGCTTGGCCTCGGGTTTCACTTCGGGTTTCGCCTCCGGCTTGGCCTCGGGTTTCACTTCCGGCTTGGCTTCCACCGCAGCGGCTGGCGCAGCGGTATCGCCCGCCCTCGCCTGCCCTTGCGCCTGCGCGAGCGCCTGTTCCGAATACGGCAGCTTGCCGGCCTTCGGTTCGCGCTTAAGCGTTTCGGTATTGGTGCCGGTGACAGTGCTCGCTCCGAGCGGCTTCGCCACGACCACGTCGGAAGTGATCGGCACGGTCGATGCGACCGCCGAGGAAGCGCTGGCCGGCGGCTTGATCTTCAGCACCCGGCCCGGGGTTATGCGGCTCGGGCTGTCGATATTGTTCAGCGCAATCAGCTCGCGAAAATCCATGCCGTGCTCGCGCGCGATGCTGTAGATCGTATCGCCGCTCTTCACCACATAGGTGTCCGGGGCCGCGGCCGCGGCGGCCGGCGTTCGCGCCGTCGGCGCAGCGCGCACATCGACCGGCGCCGGCGCCTTGCTGGCGCAGCCGGCCAGGACAAGGACGCAAGCCAGCAACACACAGGCCAGAGAGGATGTGCGGCGCCGGCCGGGTCCGGCGAAACGACGAATATTCTTCATTCAATTCCTGAGAGTAATGGAACGAAACTGACGCCTTCCAGGCGGGTTTCGCTGCAGCCCCCGGCACGGCGTTCAATCAGCAGCAGGCACTGTTTCCCCGCCGTCCCCAATGGCAACAACATTCTGCCACCAAGCGCGAGCTGCTGCAAAAGGGCATTGGGCACGCGCGCCGTCGCCGCGGCGACGATGATCGTGTCGAAAGGCGCCGCTTCAGGCAGGCCGAGATTGCCGTCGGCGTAGACCAGATGCACCTTGTCCTGACCCGCCGCCTGCAGATTGAGCGCGGCCCTGGCCAGCAGCGGCGCGATCCGCTCGACCGCATAGACCTCGTTCGTCAGTTGCGCCAGCACCGCCGCCTGATAACCGCTGCCGGCGCCGATCTCCAGCGTCTTGCCGAGCTCGCGCCCGTCGCGCAGGACTTCGAGCATGCGGGCGACGACATAGGGTTGCGATATCGTTTGCGCATAGCCGAGCGGCAGCGCCGTGTCCTCGTAGGCGCGCGAAGCCAGCGCCTCTTCGACGAACAGATGGCGCGGCACGGCGGCGATCGCCGCCAGCACGTGTTCATCGCCTATGCCTTGCTCGCGCAGCCGGGTGATCATGCGCGTGCGCGTGCGCTGCGAGGTCATGCCGATGCCCATGGCGGTCGCGTTCATGGCGCCAGCCAGCTGCGGATCAGCGGCAGCTGCGCGCTGTGCGTCAGGTCGACCTGCAGGGGCGTGATCGAAACCTCGTCCCGTGCGACCGCGAAGAAGTCGGTGCCTTCGCCCGCATCCTCGGCCTCGCCGGCGGCGCCGACCCAGTACACCGTTTCGTTGCGCGGCGTGACCGTGCGCACCACGGCCTCGGCCTTGTGGCGCTTGCCGAGCCGGGTGACCACCCGGCCGCGCAATTGCGCATAGGGCACATCGGGAACATTGACATTGAGCAGCACCGCTTCGCGAACTTGCTGGCGCCGGATCATCTGCACCAGTTCCTGCGTCACGCGCGCCGCCGTCTCGAAATGCGCCCCGGCCTTGCTGCACAGCGAAACCGCGAGCGATGGAATCCCGAGCAGAAAACCCTCGGTCGCCGCCGCGACGGTCCCGGAATAGATCGTGTCGTCGCCCATGTTGGCGCCGAGATTGATCCCGGAAACGATCATGTCGGGAATTTCATCGAGCATGCCGGTGACGGCGAGATGCACGCAATCGGTCGGCGTTCCGTTTACGTGGTAATAACCGTTGGCCGCGCGCTTGAGCGACAGCGGCCGGTCGAGCGTCAGCGAATTGCTCGCGCCGCTGCGGTCGCGTTCCGGCGCTACGACAGTAATGTCGGCGACCTCGGCGAGAACCCGCGCCAGGCATTCCAGGCCCGGCGCAAAATAGCCGTCGTCATTACTCAAAAGAATTCGCATGTCCAGCCGAGCATCGAGAAAGTACAAAAAAACCGGCAAGCTGCCGGCTCTTGAAAAAATAGTCGCAACGCTGAATCTGTCCTGACGACCCCTTGCATCTGCCGCCCTTGCCGCCGCGACCTGAGAAGAAATTATACGGGTATTCGCCGGCCTGTGCGAGAACACCCGGCATCCCTTCGCCCGCCGGGCGGAGGCCAGCGGCCGACCGCGAAACTCGGCGCGCCCGGCGCCGCATCGGCCGTGCGCAACCGCTGGCTCGCCGAGCCGCAAGCCGCAGTTGCCGAGGGCAAATGATACTTCTATAATTCCCCTGGTCAGGCCAGCAGGCCAGATACCGTCACCATCCCGGATTCCAATAACATACTCAGGAGGAACAGGCATGAGAAAGTCAATCGCATTGCTGGGCAGCTGCGCGGTCAGCGCCCTTGTCTTCGCGCCCATCGCCCTCGCCGCCGGCAAGCCCGCGGTCGCGGCGCAACCGGCCTACGTCGAACTGCGCGCTGCGGACTTCCAGAAGGAAGTGGACGGCAAGATGGTCAACCTGTACACCATCCAGAACAAGAAGGGCATGCTGGTCAACATCACCAACTACGGCGCACGCGTCGAACAGGTCCTGGTTCCGGACCGCAACGGCAAGCTCGGCGACGTCGCCCAGGGCTATGAAACGATCGATCAGGTGATGGGCGGCCAGGGCTCGATGGGCGCGTTCATCGGCCGCTATGCCAATCGCATCACCAACGGCACCTTCACGCTCGACGGCGTCGAATACAAATCGGCCATCAACGACCTGTCGACGCCGCCGGCCCCGCCGCGCCAGAACACGCTGCACGGCGGCAAGAAGGGCTCGCGTTTCGTCGTCTTCGATGCCAAGCAGCTTTCGCCCAGCTCGGTGCAGATGAGCATCCTGTTCAAGGACGGCGAAGAAGGCTTCCCGGGCGACCTGCCGGTTCGCGTCGTCTATAGCGTGACCGACAACAATGAACTGGTCGTAAGTTATGACGCGGTTGCCGCCAACAAGAAGACCATCGCTAACTTCACCGGCCACACCTTCTGGAACCTCTCCGGCGATCTCGGTTCGTCGATCGAAGACCACATCCTGATGGTTCCCTCGGACAAGGTGCTCGAATTCTCGCCGGCGCTGGTTCCGACCGGCGCCATCCGCGACGTCGCCGGCACGCCGATGGACTTCCGCAAACCGAAGGCGCTCGGTCAGGACATCAAGGCCGATTACGACATGCTCAAGGGTGGCGGCGGTTATGACAATCACTTTGTGCTGACCATGAAGCAGCCGACCGAACTCACCCTGGATGCGCGCATCATGAGCCCGAAGTCGGGCCGCGTGATGGAAGTCTGGTCGACCGAGCCCGGCGTCCAGGTCTATTCGGGCAACTTCCTCGAAGGCAAGATTCCCCGTGACGTCGGCAAGGGCTCGACGGTCTACCAGTTCCGCAGCGCCTTCTGTCTCGAGCCTTCGCGCTTCCCGGACTCGATCAACCAGCCGGGTTTCCCGGTCACCACGGTGCTCAATCCGGGCGAGTGGTACAGCGGCAAGATCGTCTATCGCTTCTCGACCGACAAGGCGACGAAGCCTGTTGCCAAGAAATAGGCAGACGCACTGACCGGAAGGGAGCTTGCGCTTCCGCCCCGAAAAGAAATGGCCCCGCCTGCGCCGGCGGGGCCATTTTCTTGTGCTCTGCTGTGTCGTGCGCTGCCGGCTCAGTGGTTCAGATTTTCCTTGCCGGCTTCGATGTCGAGATCGGGATTGACGATATTGGCCAGCTCGAGATACATGTTCTTGAGCGTGTACAGAACCATGATGCCGCCGGTGATCGGCATGCAGGCGTAGAGCCACTTCTTCGACATGGCGAAAGCCGTCGTCTGCTCTTCGGTCTGCAGCATCAGGTCGAGGGCATACTTGAAGAAGATGACGATGAAGGCCAGCGACATCAGCTCGACGACCAGGCGATAGGCGAAACGGCCGCGCATGCTCGGAATGAATTTCGAGATCCAGTCGCCGACGGAGAAATGGCTGTGCGTCACCCACACCGCCGCCGCGCCGTAAAAGATCAATGCACCGTAGAGCAGTTCGAGAATTTCGTCGAACCAGTGCATCGACATGAAGGGAATGAAGCGGACGACGATGGAGAGCGTCAGGATGAAGGTCATGGCCACGAAGAGAACGATGCAGATCCATTCGAGGACCTTGACCAGGCTCTGATCGAAGCGGTTCAGTGTGGCGAGGAAGCTTTGTTTCATGATGATTTTCCTTGGTTGGTCCGGACCGCTCAGGTTCCCGGGCCCATCACGTAGTTGGGCAGCCACAGGGCGATCTCCGGCACGAAAGCGCACAGTATGGTCACCAGCAGGATGGCAATCAGGTAAGGCATGCATTCCCAGGCCAGGGTCCAGATGCCGATCTTGGCGAAACTCTCGACCGCGAAGAGGCACATGCCCACCGGCGGCGTCAGGTTGCCGATCATGATGAGCAGCGTCATGACCACGCCGAAATTCACCATGTCGACGCCGAACAGCGGGCACAGCTTCATGAAGATCGGCAGGGTAATCAGGAAGATCGCGTTGCCGTCGATGAAGCAGCCGAGCACCAGAATGATGGCGATGACGATCCAGATGAAACCGGCAGCAGAGGTGCCGAGCGCGGTCATCTGCATGATCAGCGCGTCGGGGATGCGCTCGAAAATGACGAACCAGCCGAAGAAGTTGGCGGTGGCGATGATGAACATCAGGCCACAGGTCTGCTTGAGCGAGGCGAAGAGGATCGCCGGCAGCGCCCTGAAGGTCAGATCCCGGTACATGAAGCCGAGGCCCAGCGCATACAGGGTGGCGACGACGGCCGCTTCGGTCGGCGTGAAATAACCGGTCATGATGCCGCCGATGATGATCACCGGGGTCATCAGCGGCAGGAAGGCACCGTAGGTGCTGTCGATGATCTCGCGCAGATTGGAACGCAGATCTTTCGGCAGGCCGCGCGGGCCGGCCATCAGCCCGATGGCGATCATCATCGCGATGCCCATGATGACGCCGGGAACGGCGCCGGCGAGGAACAGGCGGCTGACCGACACCGAAGTGATCGCACCATAGAGCACGAAGGGAATCGACGGCGGGATCACCGGGCCTATGGTCGATGCGCCGGCGACGATGGCCGCCGATATCTTCGGCGGATAACCGGCATCGACCATGGCGCGATGCTGGATCTGCCCGAGGCCGGCCGCATCGGCAACCGCCGATCCGGACATTCCGGAAAAGATCATCGACGACACGACGCTGACCTGCCCGACGCCGCCGGGCACATGCCCGACCAGCGCGCGCGCGAAGCGGAACAGTCGCTGTGTCGTGCCGCCGGTGTTCATCAGGTTGCCGGCGAGTATGAAGAAAGGGATGGCCAGCAGCGTAAAACCGGTGGTGCCCGAATACATGCGCTGCGGCAGCATGGCCAGGAAGCCGACCTGCCCCTGGGCGACGAAGAAGATGACCGCGGTCAAACCGATGGCCACGGCGATCGGCACGTCGATCATCAGCATCACGAGCAGGGCCGCGAAGATTGACAAGGTTAACATGAAGAGACCTCTATGACATTACCATATTGACTGAAAGCGAAAATCAATGCAGCGGCAGTTACAAAAAAGCGGGACAGCATCTGGCTGTCCCGCTTTTGCAGAACATCAGGCTTACTTGCTGTTCTTGTCCACCATGTCCATGAAGCGCTTGAAGTTGTCAGCGCCGACACGCACCTTGACCTTGTCCCAGGCCGGGCCCATCGCGGCTTTCCACGGCGCCAGATCAGGACGGGCGACCTTGATGCCCTTGGTCGTTTCGAGATCCTTGAGCTGGATGGCCTCGGCGTCGCGCAGCGCCTTGCGCGCCGACTTCGCGGCGATCGACGATTCCTCGGCGACGATCTTCTGCTGCTCGGGCGTCAGCTTGTCCCAGCTCTTCTTGTTGACGATATGCACCATCGAACTGTAGGTGTAATTGAGGATCGTCATGTAGGGCTGCGTTTCATAGATCTTCAGGTCGTAGATCGTGCCGATCGGGTTTTCCTGGCCATCGACGACGCCGGTCTTCATGGCCATCACCAGTTCGGCGAAAGCGATGGTGACGGCATTGCCGCCGGCGGCTTCAACGAAAGCCTGATAGGCAAAGGCCGGCGGCGTGCGGATCTTCATGCCCTTGAGGTCGGCGGGAACGACGACCGGCTTCTTGGAGTTGGTCAGCTGACGGAAACCCCATTCCCAATCGGAGAGATGAACCAGGCCCTTCTTCAGCAGTTCCGCTTCGGCCCAGGTCTTGAAATCGCCGTCGATGATCTTGTCGGCCATCGCGTAATCCTTGAAGGCGAACGGCGTGCTGATGACATCGTAGAACGGCAGGTGCTTGGCCAACTGGTCCTGGCCCGACAGGCTCATGTCGACGGCGCCGATCATCACCTGCTCGAGAACTTCAGGCGGCGAACCGAGCGCGTTGTTGCCGAACAGCGAGATCTTGACTTCGCCATTGGTGCGCTTCTCGACGTTGGCCTTGAACTGCATCGCGGCGATGCCGCACGGGTGCGTGTCGGAAGCGAAGTGGCCGAGCTTGAGCTCGACGGCGGCCAGCGCACAGCCCGACCCGAAAACAAACATCATTGCCAATGCTAATTTCTTCATCATGCCTCTCCCTTTATTAAAATTCTTGAAGCGCGTCCCGGCGCTTGCCCCTGTGTCGAGACGCAAACCCCGCGGCCCGTGGCGACCGGACGGAAGCCCGATCACCAGGTTCAAACGCGAGTATAGGTCTTGCAGTGTATGTGTCAAGTGGCCTGACCGTTGAACGACGCGCTCTACGCCGCGCTAATGCGCGTGCTTCTCGCCTTCTCGAAGAGCGCCATCGATTCGACGTGCGAGGTGTTGGGGAACATGTTGATGACACCCGCGCCGCGCAACCGATAGTCCTTGCGCGCGACCAGAATCGCCGCGTCGCGCGCCAACGTCGCCGGATTGCACGAGACATAAACGATGCGCTGCGGTCCGCTTCCGCCGTTTTCGCCGATGGCGTTGACCAGGTCGACGGCGCCTTCGCGCGGCGGGTCGATGAGCATCTTGTCGAATGCGCCGAGCGCGGCCAGCGACTCCGGTGTCGCCTCGAACAGATTGGCGACGCGGTACTCGACACTTGCCTGCAAGCCGTTGGCTGTCGCGTTTTCGCCTGCCCGACGCACGAGTTCTGCGCTGCCCTCGATGCCTATCACGCGGGCGCCCGAGCGCGCGATCGGCAGCGTGAAATTGCCGAGGCCGCAGAACATGTCGGCGATGCACTCGCCGGCTTGCGGCGCGAGCAGTGACAGCGCGCGGCGCACGAGGACGCGATTGATCGCGTGATTGACCTGGGTGAATTCGGTCGGCGAAAAGAAATGCTCGATGCCGTAATCGGGCAGACGGTAGGAGAGCGCCGGCCCGTCGAGCGGGTAAAAACGATACGCCGTCGCCGGCCCTTTCGGCTGCAGGTAGAAGACCACGCCGTGCCGGTCGGCGAAGACGCGCAGCAAGGCTTCGTCGGCAACGCTCAGCGGCTCGAGGATGCGCAGCACCAGCGCCGTCACCGCCTCGCCGACGGCGACTTCGATCTGCGGCATGGCGGCACGGATCGACAGCGCCGACACCAGTTCGCGCAACGGCATCAAGAGTGCTGAGATGTGCAGCGGCAGGATCTCGCACTGGCGCATGTCAGCGACATAACTGCTCTTCTTCTCGTGAAAGCCGATCAGCACGCCGCCTTTCTTGGGCACGTTGCGCGCCGAAAGTCGAGCGCGCAGCCGGTAGCCCCACGCCGCGCCGTAAATCGGCGCGTAAAGCTGTTCGGCCTTGACGCGGCCGAGGTGCCAGAGGTTGGATTCGAGCACCCGCTGCTTGGCCGCGACCTGCGCGGCCGGGTCGAGATGCTGCATGCTGCAGCCGCCGCACACGCCGAAATGCGGGCAGCGCGGCGTGACCCGGCTCGGCGAGGCCTTGATGACGCGCTCGAGGCGGGCGACTTCGAAGCTCGGCTTCTTGCGAAAGCAGACGTAGTCGACTTTCTCGCCGGGCAAGGCGCCCTCGACAAAGATGGTCTTGCCGTCGAGA
>CAIXAY010000417.1 GCA_903917505.1 uncultured beta proteobacterium
ATCCACCGCGCGCGCCGGGATGCCTCGGGCGCGGAGAGGAATGCGGCGGCCCACGCTTTGATTCGCCCGCGCGTCTGACTTTCGCGTCACGTGATTTGAATGAGGTGGAGAATGAGCAAGTTGCGGGCAGGGTTTGTGTCGCTGCGCGATCTCCTGGCGACGGCGTGGCCGATCATTCTTATCGTCGCGATCGGCTTTGTCGTCGCTTACCAGTTCGTTCAGCCGGCGCCGCCGCGCCACATGACGATTTCGACCGGCGGCGAGAGCGGCGCCTATTACGCGTACGCCAAACGCTACGCCCAACTGCTGGCGGCCAACGGCATCGCGCTGGAAGTGCAGACCTCGGCCGGTTCAATGCAGAATCTCGAGCGTCTGAAGAAGGGCGATGCGGATATCGCGCTGATTCAGGGCGGCATCACCGAGGTGTTGGGCGCCGATGAGGAAAGCGAGCTGCGCTCGCTCGGCAGCGTTTCCTACGAGCCGGTCTGGGTCTTCTATCGCAGCGATCAGCGCATCGACAAGCTGCATCTCTTGAGCGGCCAGCGCATCGCGGTCGGCGAGGAAGGCAGCGGCATCCGCGGCCTCGCGCTGCAATTGCTCGAAGCCAACGGAATCGCCGCGGACAGCAAAAACCTCGTGCCGGTGGCCGGCGTCAGCGCCGCCGAGGCGCTGCAGAACGGGCAGATCGAAGCCGCTTTCATCGTTGCCGCGCAGGACGCGCCGGTCGTGCAGCTCATGCTGCATGCGCCGGGCGTGCGCATCATGAGCTTCAGCCAGGCCGACGCCTATCTGCGGCGTTTCCCTTATCTTTCGAAAGTGGTTCTGCCGCGCGGTGTCGTCGATCTGGTGCGTGACATGCCGCCGCGCGACACCGTCTTGCTGGCCACCACGGCCAACGTCGTGGTCCGCGACGATTTGCACCCGGCGCTGGCCAGCCTGTTGTTGGAGGCCATGGCTGAAGTCAACGGCAAGAGCGGTTTCTTCCAGCGCGCCGGTGAATTCCCGGCCTACAAGGATCACAGCTTTGAAATATCGGACGAGGCCAAGCGCTACTACAAATCGGGACCGCCCCTGCTGCAGCGCTACCTGCCGTTCTGGATCGCGGTGCTGGTCGAGCGGCTGTTCGTGCTCATCGTCCCGGTCGTCGTTCTCATGCTGCCGCTGCTCAAGCTCGCGCCGTCGGTCTATCGCTGGCGGATCCGTTCGAAGATCTTCCGCTGTTATGGCGATCTGAAGTTCATGGAGAACGACTTGCGGCTCAACTACGACCCGGCGCGCCACGCCGAGTATCTGGAGCGGCTCGACCGCATCGAGGACGACGCCTACGCGCGCAACATTCCGCTCGGCTTCAGCGATCTCCTCTACACCCTGCGCGAACACATCAACCTCGTGCGCGAAAAACTCAACCATCTCGGATCGGGGCCGCTGCCCGAAGACAACAAGCCATGAAATCCTTCTTGATTGCCAACCCCAAGGGCGGGTCGGGGAAATCGACGCTGGCCACCAACCTCGCCGGCTATTTCGCCCGCGCCGGCCGGCGCGTCGTTCTCGGCGACAGCGACCGGCAGCAATCGGCGCACGCGTGGCTGGCGATACGCTCGCGCCTGCTGCCGCCTATCGTCGGCTGGGATCCTGAGGACGCCGAGCGGCCGCCGAAAGAGGCCGACTGCATCGTGCTCGACAGCGCTGCCGGCATGCACGGCAAGGCGCTCGAACGGGTCGTTCGGCAGGCCACCCATGTCATCGTTCCAGTCCAGCCTTCGCTCTTCGATATTCTGGCGACGGGTCATTTCCTCGCCACCCTGCTCGCCGAAAAAGCCGTGCGCAAGTCGCGCATCCAGGTCGCCGTCGTCGGCATGCGCGTCGACGCGCGCACTCGCGCGGCCGGCGAGCTCGAGCGCTTTCTCGCCTCCTATGAGTTGCCGGTGCTGAGCTACCTGCGCGATACCCAGCTCTACGTGCAACTCGCGGCCAACGGCATGACCCTGTTCGACCTCTCGGCGGCGCGTGCCGAAAAGGATATCGAGCAGTGGCGGCCGATCATCGACTGGGTCGATGCGGATCAGGAATCATGATTCCCGCGCGGCGGCAAAACTAATCGTCGCCCGTCGACTCCAATCGGCTTGCACACAGCGGAGTCCGCCATGATTCAAATTCGCCCCAGCGCTGCGCGCGGCTTTGCCGACCATGGCTGGCTCGTCGCGCGCCACAGCTTTTCCTTCGCCGACTACTTCGATCCGGCCGAAATGGGCTGGGGCGTGCTGCGCGTCATCAACGAGGACCGCGTGGCGCCGGGCAAGGGCTTCGGCATGCACAGCCACCGCGACATGGAGATCATTACCTATGTGCTCGCCGGCGTGCTCGAACACCGCGACAGCCTGGGCAACGGCGAGGTGATCCGGCCGGGCGAGGTGCAGCGCATGAGCGCCGGCAGCGGCATCCGCCACAGCGAATTCAATCCCTCGGCGAGCGAGACCACGCATCTCCTGCAGATCTGGATCGAACCGCGCGAACTCGGCATCGCCCCGGCTTATGAACAACAACCGCTCGCGCCGGGGCAAAACGCCTGGCGCCTGATCGCCTCGCCCGATGCCGCACACGGCAGCACGCTGATTCATCAGGATGCGACGCTACGTGCGGCACACCTCGAGGCCGGGCGAGAACTCGGCTATGCGATCGACCCCGCGCGGCTGGCCTACGTGCATCTGGTGCGCGGCGGCTTGTCGCTCAATGGCGCGGCGATGCACGGCGGCGACGGCGCCAAGATCGCCGCCGAATCGGCGCTGCAATTTGTCGCCAGCGAAGACTGCGAAATCCTGCTTTTCGATTTGCCGCATTGAACACTGCCGCGCCGCTTAGCGGCGGTGGTCGTCGCGCCCGCGGTCGCTTTCGTCGCGGCGGCCGTAGTCCCTGTGGTCCCGGTACCAGCGTTCGCCGCGCACGTAATGAACCGGCTGCTGGTAATAGCCTTGCGGGGCGTAATAGACCTGCGTCGGATAATAGGCCGGCGGCGCCTCGTAGCTAAGTAGGCGCTTTCGTAAATACGGGCACGTATATACTTGATAAGTTCGGCCGCATATGGCATCTTGTTGTAATCCTTCAACGAGGGGTGACAGATGCCAAGGAAGAGCCCGTTCCGTATCGAATTATCTTCTGATGAATCCGCCGAGCTGATTCGCCGCGCAAGTAAATATACGTTGCCATATTTCGAGGTTATTCGGGCCAAGATGATCCTGATGGCCGCCAACGGCATGGACAATGACCAGATCGCCGTGCGCTTGAACACGCGGCGCGAAGTGGTCAGCCAGTGGCGCAAGCGTTTCTTCAAGGAACGTATGGCAGGCCTCGACGAGAGAGCCCGCCCGGGACGCCCTCGGGTCTTTCCCCCCAGAGCTGACGGTTGAGATCAAGGCTCTCGCCTGCGAACTGCCGGCGACCTTGGGCTTGCCGCTGTCGCGGCTCAGTGTGGCCGATGTGGCGCGACACGCGCAGCATTCGGGTCTCGTAGCGCGCATCAGCGACAGTACGGTCTGGCGTTGGCTGCACGAAGATGCGATTCGTCCTTGGCAGCATCGTTGCTGGATCTTTCCGCGCGATCCGCATTTCCAGGCCAAGGCCGGGCAGATCCTGGACCTGTACGAGCGGCGCTGGCAAGGACAGTCGCTGCGCGCGGACGAGTTCGTGATCTCGACCGACGAAAAGACCAGCATCCAGGCACGGCTTCGCATCCATCCGAGTCTGCCGGCTGGACCCGGCCAAACGATGCGCGTAGAGCACGAATATGCGCGCGGTGGCGCCTGGGCCTACTTGGCCGCACTCGATGTACATCGCGCCAAAGTGTTCGGCCGATGCGAAGCGACAACCGGCATCGCGCCTTTCGGGCGCCTGGTCGATCAGGTCATGAGCCAAGCACCCTACAACACCGCGCGCCGGGTATTCTGGGTCATGGACAACGGCTCATCACATCGCGGCGAAGCCTCAGTACGGCGCCTCACGACAGTTCATCCACGACTGGTCCCGGTTCACGGTCCGGTCCACGCAAGTTGGCTTAACCAGATCGAAATCTATTTCTCGATCGTACAGCGCAAAGTCCTCACCCCGAACGACTTCCCAAACTCGGAGGCAGTCGCCGAGCGACTGGCAAACTTCGAGCGCTATTTCGAAAGCATCGCGCATCCGTTCGAGTGGAAATTCACGCGGGCCGATCTTAACGCCCTGATCGCACGCATGCGCAATCGTTGGGCGCAAAACCAACTCCTCAAACTGGCAGCCTGAAAATACGTGTGCGAACTTCTGAAACGGACTACTAAGGTAAGCCGGCGGCGCATAGTGGCTGCGCGGCCGGTCGTTTTGCGCAGCGATGGCGGCACCCGCTGCCGCACCCAGCGCGCCGCCGATGATCGCGCCGTCGCGTCCGCCGACCGAGTGGCCGACCAGCACGCCCGCGCCGCCGCCGAGCAGGGCGCCGAGGATCGTGTCATCGGCCGTCGCCGCATTGGACGCGAGCAGGCCGAGCGCGAGCGCCAAAGTAATTCCGAACTGTTTTTTCACGATGACTCCTTTTGCACCTTGTGACTGAAGCATAGGGCGTCGATGGCGCGCCGGTGTTTCACCGCGGTGAGCCTTTGTAAACATTTGTTTCACGGGGTTTGCCTGCGGCCTGGCCGGTCGCGGGGCCAAGGCCGGCGGGCGGCGCGAAAACGCCTCGCTAGTCGCCGTATGCATCGGAGTAAAATGCCGGCATGTCCGAGCCACACGCCGCACCTTCATTCATCCATCTGCGCCTGCACAGCGAATATTCAGTCACTGACGGCATTGTCCGCCTTGACGACGCGCTCGCGCGGGCCGCTGCGTATGGTATGCCGGCGCTGGCGCTGACCGATCTCGGCAACTTCTTCGGGCTGGTCAAGTTCTACACCGCGGCGCGTTACAAGGGCATCAAGCCGCTGCCTGGCGCCGATGTCTTCCTGGCCAACAAGACCGACCCCGACCGCCCCTATCGCATGCTGTTGTTGTGCCGTTCGCGCCAGGGCTATCTGCAGCTTTGCGAACTGCTGACGCGCGCCCAGCTTGCGCCGCGCCTGCGCGGGCGCGCCGAAATCACCCGCCAGATGCTGCGCGACGTCGGCGTCGATGGCCTCATCGCCCTGTCCTCCGCCAGCCACGGCGACATCGGCGAAGCGCTGCTGCAAGGTCATCGCGAACAGGCGGCGAGCCGCGCCCGCTACTGGGCGAGCCTGTTCCACGGCGCTTTTTATCTCGAAGTGCAGCGCATTCATTCGCGCGAGCATGCGGCGCAGGAAGCGCTGATCGCCGCCACCGCCGATCTCGCGGCCGAACTTGAATTGCCGCTCGTCGCCACGCACCCGATCCAGTTCCTCGAGCGCGGCGATTTCAAGGCGCACGAAGCGCGCGTCTGCATCGCCGAAGGCTATATGCTGGGCGATCCGCGGCGGCCCAAGCTGTACACCGAAGAGCAGTACTTCAAGTCGCCCGGCGAAATGGCCGAACTGTTCTCCGACCTGCCGGAAGCGCTGGCCAATTCGGTCGAGATCGCCAAGCGCTGCAATTTCGAAATCACCCTCGGCAAGAACTACCTGCCCGATTTTCCGACCCCGGATGGCGTGACGCTCGACGATTTCCTCTGTCAGGAAGCCGTGCGCGGCCTCGAAGTTCGCCTGAAGCAACTGTTTCCCGATCCGGCGGTGCGCGAAGCGCAGCGCCCGACTTACGAGGCGCGCCTGAAGATCGAGACCGAGACCATCGTGCAGATGGGTTTCCCCGGCTACTTCCTGATCGTTGCCGATTTCATCAACTGGGCCAAGCGCAACGACGTGCCGGTCGGCCCCGGACGCGGCTCGGGCGCGGGTTCGCTGGTCGCCTACTCGCTGGGCATCACCGATCTCGATCCGCTGCGCTACGCGCTGCTGTTCGAGCGCTTTCTCAATCCCGAGCGGGTGTCGATGCCCGACTTTGACATCGACTTCTGCCCGGACGGGCGCGGACGGGTCATCGAGTATGTGCGCGGGAAATACGGCGCGGCCGCGGTGTCGCAGATCGCCACCTTCGGCACCATGTCGTCGAAAGCCGTGATCCGCGATGTCGGTCGCGTCCTCGATCTGCCTTACAGCGTTTGCGACCAGCTATCGAAGCTGATCCCGCTCGAGACCAACAAGCCCTTGTCGCTGGCCAAGGCCATCGAAGCCGAGCCGCAACTCAAGGCCAAGATCGAGGACGAGGAGGAAGTCCGTGAGCTCTTCGACCTCGCCGCGCGCCTCGAGGACCTGACGCGCAACGTCGGCATGCACGCCGGCGGCGTGCTGATCGCGCCGGGCAAGCTCACCGATTTCTGCCCGCTCTATTCAGCCGATGGTGGCGAGTCGGTGATCTCGCAGTTCGACAAGGACGACGTCGAGAAAGTCGGCCTCGTCAAGTTCGACTTCCTCGGGCTGCGCAACCTGACGATCATCAAGCTCGCGGTCGATTACGTCGAGCAGCTGACCGGCGAGCGTCCCGACCTCGACGCGCTGGCCTTCGACGATCCGGCGGCCTACCAGATTCTCAAGGACGCCAATACAACGGCGATCTTCCAGGTCGAATCCGAGGGCATGAAGAAGCTCCTCAAGAAGCTTGCGCCCGACCGCTTCGAGGACATCATCGCCGTGCTCGCGCTCTACCGTCCCGGCCCGCTCGGCTCGGGCATGGTCGATGACTTCATCCTGCGCAAGAAAGGGCAGCAGAAGATCGACTACTTCATCGACGATCTGAAACCCTGCCTCGAGCCGACCTATGGCGTCATCGTGTACCAGGAACAGGTGATGCAGATCGCCCAGGTCATCGGCGGCTACACGCTCGGCGGCGCCGACCTCCTGCGCCGCGCGATGGGCAAGAAAAAAGCCGAGGACATGGCGCTGCATCGCGACCTGATGGCCGCGGGCGCGAAGAAGAAAGGCTACGACGCCAGGCTCGCGACGCAGCTCTTCGACCTGATGGAGAAGTTCGCCGAGTACGGTTTCAACAAATCGCACACCGCGGCCTACGCCGTCGTCACCTATCAGACCGCCTGGCTCAAGGCGCACCACTGTTCGGCCTTCATCGCCGCGACGTTGTCCTCGGACATGGACAACACCGACTCGGTCAAGACCTTTTATGACGATGCGATCGCCAACCGTCTGACCGTGCTTGGCCCCGACGTCAATGCCTCGGCCTACCGCTTCACGCCGGTCGATCGCACGACCATCCGCTACGGCCTCGGCGCGGTCAAGGGCACCGGCGAGCAGGCGGTCAATTCGATCCTCAAGGCGCGCGCGAGCGGCGGCGATTTCAAGGACCTGTTCGACTTCTGCCAGCGCGTCGACAAGCGCATGGTCAACCGGCGCACCGTCGAAGCGCTGATCCGCGCCGGCGCCTTCGACGCACTCGACGATCACCGCGCGCGTCTGATGGCCTCGGTCGGCATCGCCATGGAGGCGGCCGAGCAGGCCGAACGCAACGCCATGCAGGTCAGCCTGTTCGATGTCTTCGACAGCGCGACCAGCGCCGAACACGGGCCACAGTACCACGAGGTGCCACGCTGGAAAGAGCGGCAAAAGCTCTCCGAGGAAAAGCTGGCGCTCGGCTTTTTCTTTTCCGGCCATCCCTTCCACGGTTTCCAGGCCGAAGTCTCGCGCTTCGCGCGCAAACCGCTCGCCGCGCTGCAGGCGCGCAAGGAGCCGCAACTCCTGGCCGGCCTGGTGGTCGGTGTGCGCACCAAGTTTACGACGCGCGGGAAAATGGCCTTCGTGCAGATCGACGACGGAACGACTTCGCTCGAAGTCTCGGTGTTCAACGAGATCTTCGAAGCCGAGCGCGGCAAGATCAAGGACGACGAAGTGCTGATCATCGAAGGCAAGGTGCAGCGCGACGATTTCGCCGGCGAAGGCAAGGTGCGCGTCATCGCCGAGCGCCTGCTGACGCTCGCCGAAGCGCGCGGGCGCTTCGCCCGGCACCTGCGCCTCTCGCTCAACGGCCAGGCCAGCGGCGGCAACGCCCAGGCCGCCGTGCAGCGTCTGCGCGCGCTGCTGGCGCCTTACACGCCCGGCAACTGCCCGGTGCGCCTGGCCTACCGCAACGCCGATGCGGTGTGCGAATTGACGCTCGGCGAGAACTGCCGGGTGCGCCTGGAGGATGATTTGCTCGCCACGCTCGGCGACTGGCTGAGCAGCGAAAACGTCAGCATCGATTACAACTGAAGGTGAACCGGCCCCTATTTTTCTGGACACGAATTTGGGGTAAAACCGTGTCTGGAAAAAGGAGTTTGAA
>CAIXAY010000418.1 GCA_903917505.1 uncultured beta proteobacterium
AACCAGAAGCGCGAACCCTGGCCTGGCGTGCTGCTGACCCCGGTCTCGCCGCCCATCAGCCCGGCCAGCGTGCGCACGATCGACAGGCCGAGTCCGGTGCCGCCAAATTCACGCGTCGTCGAATTGTCGGCCTGCGAAAATGGTTGGAACAGCAATTCGAGTTTTTCGGCGGGAATGCCGATGCCGGTATCGCTCACGGAGAATTCAAGCAGCGTCGTTTCGCCCAAGCGTTCGACCTCGGCGGCTTCAATGCGCACCTCGCCCGCCGCGGTGAATTTGACGGCGTTGCCAACCAGGTTGAACAGCATTTGCCGCAGGCGATGCGGGTCGGAACAATAGCGCTGCCCGGGCGCGCCATGCCATTGACATTGAAGCTGCAGGCCTTTGCCCTTGGCCGCTTCGGAATACAGCACCTGCGTTTCGCCGAGCAGCTGGGCGGGGTCGAAGGGCGCCGACTCGATGTGGATCTTGCCGGCCTCGATCTTCGACAGGTCGAGGATGTCGTTGAGCAGGGTGAGCAGGGTCTGGCCGGAAGAGAGAATGACGCGAGCATAGTTTTTGCGCTCGCTCTCGGAAAGATCCGGCATCAGCAGCAATTGCGCCATGCCGAGCACGCCGTTCATCGGCGTGCGGATTTCGTGCGACATCGTCGCCAGGAAGCGGCTCTTGGCCAAGTTGGCGGCCTCCGCCTCGGCGATCAGCTGGCGCATGCGCGCCATGTTTTCTTCGCGCTGCTTGAGATTGCGCACCAGGGCGAACAGGCCGAACAGCAGGCCGAGAACGCCGGCCGCGGTGATGCCGGCGATCATCCCGGTCGAGCGCCGCCAACTCGACAAAATCAGGTCCTCGGTGACGACGATGGCCACCACCAGCGGATAGCGGTCGGTGGCGCGCACCGCCGTCAGGCGTAACTCGGGTTCGCCGGTGGAGAAGCGCGGCGTGTTGCGCAGCAGTACCGCCTCCTTCTTCTGCATCACGTCGATGACTTCGTGCGCGACCCCGGTGCGGTTGATCGTGCCGATCACGTCGTCCTTGTCCGGCCAGCGCGTCAGCAGCATCAGGTCGTCGCGGAACAGGCTGATGGTCGCGCCTGCGCCGAGGTTGCGCGCCAGGCGCTCGAAGAATCCGGTAAAGGCATCGACCGACATGCCGACCAGCACGAGGCCCATGAAATTGCCACGCGCATCGTTGAGGCGGCGGCTGATGTAGAAGGTCCACTTGCCGTTGCCCTTGTTGTGCACGGGCTGGCTGATGAAGTCGCCGAGCTTCGGATCGGCCAGGTGCGCCTTGAAGTAGTCGCGTTCCGCCAGGTTGATCGGCGGCACCGGGTAGGAGCGGCTGAAATTGATGTTGTCGCCGTTGGCGGCGATGATGCTGGCCACGTCGACCTGCGGCAGGCCGTGAATGCGTTCGCGCAGCAGCTCGTAAATCGCCGGCGTCGCCAGCTTAGCCCGGAACGAGGCCTGGTCGGTGATGCCGGATTCGCGCACGCGGTCGGTGACCGAGTCGAGGATCAGGTTGGCGGCAAAAACCGTCTGCGAAGTCTGGTCGGCGAGGATCAGCGACATGCTGCTCATCTGCCGGCGCCAGTCTTCGATTTCGCGCTCGCGCATCGCCAGCGAGGCGATGACAACGGCAACGATCATGGCCGAGATCAGTATCGCACCGACCACGCCCACGGTGCGGCTGACCTGTTGTCTTCCCTGGAGCAAATCCATAGGTGCGGCACTTCCCTCTCTTATGCGCTGCCATCGTCGCAAAATTCTTCGCGCCCGTGCATCCGTAGTTTCCGCCGGAAGCCAGGCCAGCCCCCCGGAACTCGGCGCGGCGCGGGCAATCTGAGGCTAAGCGCGACGAGTCAGCCGCGCGGTTTCGTGATCGTGCCACGATTAGGTGAAAAAGGAGATCAATCATGCCTGCCAAACCGACACCCGTCGCCCCGAGGCGCCAGAACATCGCCCGCTATGGATGGAAGCCCGATCTTCCCGATCAGCGCGACTTCAACTACGCCGTCCCGCACGCCACTGCGGCGGCCTTGCCGACCAAGGTGGACCTGCGGCCCGGCTGTCCGAAAGTGGTCTACGACCAGGGGCAGATCGGCAGCTGCACGGCCAACGCCATCGCCGCGGCGATCGAGTTCGACCAGATCAAGCAGAAGCTTCCCGAATTCACGCCCTCGCGGCTGTTCATCTACTACAACGAGCGGGTGATGGAAGGCACCTCGCCTTCGGTCGACAGCGGCGCGCAGATCCGCGACGGCATCAAGAGCGTCGCCACGCTCGGTGCATGCAAGGAAACGACCTGGCCGTACAGCGACGTCAACAAGAATCCGGCCGCCTGCCCGGCCTGCCCCTACGCCAAGAAGCCCTCGGCGGCGGCCAGCGCCGAGGCCGCCAAGTACAAGATCCAGAGCTATCAGCGGCTGACCACCGGCCAGCTCTCCACGCTCAAGGGTTGCCTGGCGAGCGGCTATCCCTTCGTGTTCGGCTTCACCGTCTACGACAGTTTCGAGAGCGCGCAGGTCGCCAAGACCGGCGTCGTACCCATGCCCGGGCCGAAGGAGCATGTGCTCGGCGGGCACGCCGTGCTCGCCGTCGGTTACGACGACGCGAGCAGCCGCTTCATCGTGCGCAATTCCTGGGGTGCGGGCTGGGGCATGAAGGGCTACTTCACGATGCCTTATCTCTACCTCGCCAACGCCCAGCTCGCCGACGATTTCTGGACCATACGCAGCGTCTGATCGTCAGCCCTATGCGGCGGCAGGGAGCACCTGTGAATGGCGCGGAATTGGGAGCCAGCGAGGCGGAGCAAAAGGTAGCCAGTCGATTGCTTGAAATGGACTCCTGAGAGTCCAGCTTGTGCTGCTGGTTTTTGTCTTGCCTTGGCCA
>CAIXAY010000419.1 GCA_903917505.1 uncultured beta proteobacterium
CGTCGGCCGCATCATGGTTCGCCAGGCGCAATCGAAGGCCAATGCCGGCAGCGTCAACAACGGCATGCCGATGACCTCGTCGATCGGTTGCGGCACCTGGGCCGGCAACGCGACCTGCGAGAACATCCACCTCAAGCATTACATGAACCTGACCTGGGTTTCCAAGGAGTTCGACAAGCCCGACTCGGTCTCGGACGCCGAGTTGTTCGGTGAATTCTATGATGCGGAACTCGAAAAGATTCAGTATTCGCCGTTCTAAGAGGGATCGATTAGGTTTGTCATTCCGGCGAAACGCCGGAATCCAGTAAGAGCGACAAACTGGACACCGGCTTTCGCCGGTGTGACGACCTACCAGCCAGCCCTCGCCGAGTGAGCGGTGTAAATAGATGTGAAAGGATGATTGACCATGAGCAACTCGATCCCGGCGTGGCCGGCCAAAGTCACACTGTGCGAAGTCGGTCTGCGCGACGGCCTGCAGAACGAGAAAACAATACCCAGCGTCGAACAGAAACTGCAACTGCTCAATGCCGTCGTCGATTCGGGCGTGAAGATCATCGAGGTGGGCGCTTTTGTCCATCCCAAGGCCGTGCCGCAAATGGCTGACACCGACGCGCTGTGCCGCGCCATGCAGAAAGTTCCCGGCGTTGAATACCGCGCGCTGGTGCCCAACGTCAAGGGCGTGCAGCGCGCCTTCGACGCCGGCCTGACGAAAGCCAAGCTGACCGTGTCGGCGAGCGAAGCGCACTGCCTTGCCAACTTCAACAGCACCCCGGTCAAGATGGTCGAAGGCTTCGCCGACTGCGTCGAGTTCGCCGCCAAGAACAACATGACCTTGTCGGGCGCAATCTCGACCTCCTTCGGCTGTCCGTTCATCGGCAAAGTGCCGGTCGAGATGGTCGAAAACGCGGTGAAGAGCTTCGTCAAACTCGGCATCACGGAACTGTCGCTGTCCGACACCACCGGCATGGCCAACCCGCGCCAGGTTTTCGAACTCGGCAGCTACATGATCAAGGCCTTCCCGCAGGTGCAGTGGGTCATGCACTTCCACAACACGCGCGACATGGCGCTGGCCAACATCGTCGCCGGCATCCAGGCCGGTGTGCGCCTGTTCGACGGGGCCTTCGCCGGTCTCGGCGGCTGCCCGTTCGCGCCCGGCGCATCGGGCAACGTGGCCAGCGAAGACGTCATCCACATGCTGCATGAGATGGGCATAGACACCGGCATCGACCTGCTGAAGGCCATGGCCACCGCGCGTCTCGCCGCCCAGTTCGTCGGGCACGAGGCGGGCAGCACCGTGCTCAAGGCCGGCCGTGTCCAGGACTTGGTCAAGGAAAAAGCAAAGGCGCAGAACAACAACTGACAAGCGCTGCAGGAAAACGGCAACACGCCACCCCACTCGATCAATTAAGGAGTTTGCGATGAAAGACCTGATATCCAACCAGCTGGTGAAGTACCTTGAAGCGCGCGGCGTCGAGCATATCTTCGGCCTTTGCGGCCACACCAACATCGCCGTGCTGTCGGCGCTGTCGAAGAGCAAGAAGATCCGCTTCATCAACACCCGGCACGAGCAGATCGCCGCGCACGCAGCCGACGGCTATGCGCGCGCCACCAAGAAGGCTGCGGTCGTCCTGTCGCACCTCTCGCCGGGCCTGACCAACGCGGCGACCGGCGTCGCCAACGCCTCGCTCGACTCGATCCCGATGGTGGTGATCGCCGGCGACGTCCCGACGCACTACTACGGCAAGCACCCGCACCAGGAAGTGAACCTGCACGCCGACGCTTCGCAATGCGAGATCTATCGCCCCTTCTGCAAGCGCGTCTGGCGCGTCGACTCGCCCCATCTCTTCCCGGAAATTCTCGAAAAGGCTTTCATCCTCGCCGAATCCGGCCGGCCCGGCCCGGTGCTGATCGACGTGCCCATGGACATCTTCTCCAAGGAAGTCGACACCGACCTCTTCGATCGCGTGCTCAAGAACACCCGCAAGCTGGCCAAACCTTCGCTCGACGAAGAAACCGCCGAGAAGATCGTCAAGCAGCTGCTGGCCGCCAAGACCCCGCTGCTCTACGTCGGCGGCGGC
>CAIXAY010000420.1 GCA_903917505.1 uncultured beta proteobacterium
GCCGCGGCATGCCAGCTGGTTTTCGGCTCGTTCTCGGTGAAACGGATGCGCACGGTGGATTTCGCGCTCTTGAAGCCGTATTTCCACGGCACGACGAGGCGCACCGGCGCGCCGTTCTGCTTGGGCAGGACTTCGCCGTAGAGGCCGAAAGCGAGCAGGGTCAGCGGATTCATCGCTTCGTCGAAGCGCAGCCCTTCGACGTAAGGCCAATCGAGCACCGGCACCGACAGGCCCGGCATCTGTTTCCTGTCGGCGAGCGTTATGAATTCGACATACTTGGCGTTGCCGGTCGGCTCGAGCCGGCGGATCAGTTGCGCGAGCGGAATGCCGATCCAGGGAATGGCCATCGACCAGCCCTCGACGCAGCGCAGGCGATAGACGCGCTCTTCGAGCGGCGCCAGCTTCATCAGCTCGTCGATGTCGTAGACCTTGGGATTCTTGACTTCACCTTCGACGGCGACGGTCCATGGCCGGGTGATCAGCGTCTGCGCATGCACGGCCGGATCGGCCTTGTCGGTGCCGAACTCGTAGAAGTTGTTGTAGGTCGTCGCGTCCTTGTAGCGCGTGATCTTTTCCTTGAGCAGGTACTGCGCGTTGGCCTTGGCCGCCAGCTTGACCGCGCCGGGTGCGCCCGTCTGCGCAAAGGCGCTGCGCGCGAACCACGGTGCCAAGGCCGCGCCGAAAACGCCGGCGGCCGCAGCCCGGATCAGCATGCGGCGCTCTTCGAAAATTTCGCGCGGCGTGATCTCGCTCGCTGCGATCGGCGTACCCAACTGGCTGCGCTTCATCCCCTGCTCCTCTTCAATTCGTGATATTGGCGATCGATCCCGCGTACGCTACGACAAGGATCATGGTATCCGAATTTGGACGGCATTTGCCGCCATCGTTCTCCTGCCCGGGCGTCAAGCTGGCGTACACGGTAAAATACGCGATCGCGGCAGGCCTCGCCAACGGCCTGCCACAGCAAACAATAGCTGAACCCTTTCCCGCGGCCTGCCTGCAGGCGCCAAAACCAGCCTGCCCGACATGCACAAGAAACACCTCTTCGCCGAGTTTGTCCTCGTACTGGTGGCCATCGTCTGGGGCATCAATCCGCCGGCCATCAAGCTCGGACTGCAGTACATCGCGCCGCAACCGTACAATGTCGCGCGCTTCATCGTCGCCAGCGCGGTCGCGCTGCTCGCCCTCTGGCTGTCCGGGACCTACCGCCGAGTCAGCCGCGCCGATCTGTGGATCTTCTGCCGGATCAGCGCCTTCGGTTTCTTCATTTTCCAGGTCCTGCTCACCGAGGGGATACAGCGCACGACTGCGGGCAACGCCTCCTTCATGTTGTGCCTGATGCCGGTGAGCGTGCTGCTGATCAACAAGTTCTACGGACTCGAGCGGATCACCCGGCCGGTGGTGATCGGCATCGTTTTTTCCCTGGTCGGCGTCGCGCTGATCGTGATCGGCGCCGGCCGTGAACTCAGCATCGCCAGCAACCATCTGCTCGGTACCCTGCTGATTCTCCTCGCGCAGTTCGCGTACGCCTATTACATGGTCTTCTCGAAAGAGTTGCTCGCGCGCTATTCGAGCTACCAGGTCACCGCCTATCTTATTGTCATGACCAGCGCGATGCTGCTGGTCCTTTCCGCGCCCGAGGTGATGCGCGTGCAATGGGCACAAGTGCCCGCCATCGCCTGGGCCAGCGTCCTCTTTTCGGGCATCCTCGGGCTGTGCATCGGCAACTTTCTCTGGATCTGGGGCAGCGGCATCATCGGCACTTCGCGCGTCGCCATCTTCAACAACCTCTCGCCGGTCTTTGCCGTCATCACCGCCTACTTCCTGCTCGGCGAAACCTTCGGCCCCTTGCAGGCCATCGGCGCGGCATGCGTCTTTGCCGGCGTCTATGTCACGCGCAACCGCGATCGCTTCCTGCGCAAATAGGCAGGCCTGCGCCCGGTTTACAATTTCTTACAAATTGCTCTTGCTCAGTAGCGGGGAATCTCGCTTAAACTTGCGCTGTAGTTGCATCGCATGGTTCCTCCTGTCTTCCACCTCACCTAATGGAGTCCGCAATGGCCACCAAGAAAAAATCCAAGGGCAAAAAACCTGCCCCGAAGAAGTAGTGCAGCACAGGCGCAGCCTGTTCTGAGCAAAACAAGTAAAGCAGGCGCGAGTCTGCTTTACTTGTTTTGCGCGCATGATTTGCTCGCTGTTGCGCCCGCTGCCTAGCCTATCCGAACCGCCACATCATGCCTTCATCAGCGCCAGCACCGACGCCATTCCGGCCGCGCGAATTTTTCCGCTTCCTGGTCGGATCGGCGATGCTCGCC
>CAIXAY010000421.1 GCA_903917505.1 uncultured beta proteobacterium
CGGCCAAGGAAGGCACGTGATAAGACCAATGAGCGCGCGCGCGGCACTGCTCGCCGCCTGCGCTTTGCTGTCGGCTTGCGTGGCCGGCCCCGAGTACAAGAAGCCGGTGCTCGATATGCCGTCCGCATGGAAGCTCGATGCGCCGTGGCGCGTCGCCACACCCGAAGATGCCGCGGCCAAGGGCCCGTGGTGGCAGGCTTTCGGCGACCCCGAACTGAACGCGCTCGAAGAGCGCGCCAGCGCCGACAACGCGACGCTCGCCATTGCCGGTGCGCGGCTGGTGCAGGCCAAGGCGACGCTGGCCGCGACTTCGGCGAGCCTGTTCCCGCAGATCGGCACCACCGACCGCGTCCAGCGCCTGCAGATTTCGGCGAACCGGCCGCTGACCAATTACAAGAGCCCGAACTATTCGACGGTACAGAACGAGACCACGCTGGCGCTGGCGGTCAATTACGAAGTCGATCTCGCCGGGCGCATCGAGCAATCGATCAACGGCGCCCGGGCCTCGCTCGAACAGTCGACCGCCGACCTTGAAAACACGCGCCTCCTGCTCAGCGCCGATCTCGCCACCAACTATTTCAACCTGCGCGAAATCGATATCGAGACCGACGTGCTGCGCCGTGCGATCGCCCTGCAGCAGCGCTCGCTCGAACTGATGAACGCGCGCCACGACCTCGGCGCGGCGACCGGCCTCGACCTCGCGCAGCAACAGGCGCTGCTCGACACGACGCTGGTCCAGCTCGACCTGCTCGCCCGCCAGCGCAGCCAGTTCGAACACGCGATCGCGACGCTGGTCGGCACCCCGGCCGCGCAATTCTCGCTGCCCGTCAGCGAACGCATCGTGAACGCGCCGCCGGTGCCGCTCGGCCTGCCCTCGGATATCCTTGAGCGCCGCCCGGATATCGCCTCGGCCGAGCGCGCCATGGCCGCCGCCAACGCGCAGATCGGCGTCGCCAGCGCCGCTTATTACCCGAGCATCATGCTCGGCGCCGGCGGCGGCTTCGACAGCGTCGCGCTGCGCACGCTGTTCGACGCGCCGAGCCTGATCTGGGCTTTCGGCGCGACGCTCGCCCAGACCCTGTTCGACGGCGGCCGCACGAGCGCCAACGTCGACTTCGCCCGCGCCGGGTATGACGCGACGGCCGCCAATTACCGGCGCGTCGCGCTCATCGCGATGCAGGAGGTCGAAGACGGCATCACCGGCCTGGCTTCGCTCGAGCACGCGACGCTGCAAGCACGCACCGCGGTCGCCACCTGGCAGCGGGTGTTCGAGATGACCACCGCCCGCTACGAAGGCGGCGCTTCGACCTACCTCGAGGTCATCATCGCCCAGCAGGCGCTGCTCAACGCCGAACGCCAGGCCGCCCAACTGGCCGGCCAGCAGCTCGTCACCTCGGTCTTCCTGATCAAGGCGCTCGGCGGCGGCTGGCAGGGCGCGGCGCTGGCCGCCACGCAGAAGGCGGCGCTGATTCAGTAAGACTACGTCATTCTGGCGGAAGGCGGAATCTGACCGCAGGGAATGCGGCGCCAGGTTCCTGACGCCGCTACTGGGTGCCGGGCGCTGCACTGCCTTCGGTCGCTTCCGCCGGGGCGGCGGCTCGTTGAGTCCTCGCTTTCAGAGGCGCGATGCGAGTATCGCCGTAAGTTCGCCGTCGCTCAGCTCGATCGGATTGGTCTTCATGCTGCCCGCGCGGCTGGCACTGACGATGCGCGGAAAATCCGCCGCGGCGATACCGTAGGCCGAGAGGCGCGGCAGCTCGAGTTCCCTCTCCCAATCGCCGAGCGCCTCAACCAGGAAGCGGCGCGCGGCGCGACCGTTGAGGCCCTTCTGCATCGCGAAGCGCCGGCCGATCTCGGCGTATTTGGGCAGCGCCGCGCTGTCCGCGTCGCGCGCTTCGAGCGCGGCGATGTTGCTCGCCGTGGCGCTGGCCACCAGCGTGCCGCAAACGACGCCATGCGGAATCGGGAAGAAAGCGCCAAGCGGCGAAGCCAGGCCATGCACCGCCCCAAGTCCGGCCTGTGCCAGGCAGATGCCCGAGGTCAGCGAGGCGTAAGCCATTTGCGCGCGCGCCGCGGCCGACTGCTGGCGATGGAGCGCGGTCAATGCCTCGCGCGCGGCCATGATGCCGGAACGGGCGAGCGCATCGGTCATCGGGTTGGCGCGCGCCGACACGAAGGATTCGAGGAGCTGGGTGAACGCGTCCATGCCGTCGGCAGCGACCAGCGCCGGCGGGCAGGAAGCGAGCAGGTCCGGATCGACGATCGCCCACTCGGCGACCAGCTTGTCGTCGCGGAAGGATTTCTTGAAGCCGCCGGGAACCGACAGCACGGCGTTCTTGGTCGCCTCCGAACCGGTGCCGGCGGTCGTCGGCACGGCGATGAAGGGCGTCGCCGGTCCGCCGTAGGGCAGTTCGGGACCGACGCCCTCGAGATGATCGATGACCGAGTTTCCCGGTCGCAGCAACCCGGCGATGGCTTTCCCGGCATCGAGCGCGCTGCCGCCGCCAATGCCGACGACACAGTCGATGGCCTTGCCGCTCAGGGCGGCTACATTGGCATCGACAAAAGTCGGCGACGGTTCTCCCGACACCTTGACCTGATCCCACGACAGCCCGTGCGCGCGCAGGTCGGCGAGCAGGCGCGCGCCGGTTTCCGATTCGTCAAAGGAACGCCGGCCGGTGACGAGCAAGAGATGCTTGCCGTAAGCGGCGGCGATGGTCGGCAGCTTGCGGACACTGCCGCTGCCGAATTCGATGCGCGGCAGGCGGGCGATGGAGAACGCCGGAAAGTTTTCGCTCATGCCGGGAACAGTCCGTTCAGCGTCTCGCCGCGGCGCGGCTCGGCCAACATGCCGGCGACCGCGTCGCGCCACGCCAGATAGTGCGCCGTCTCCTTGTGCGCGGCGGCGTCAGCGGCCGATGCATAGGCTTCGTAGAGGATGAAGCGCGCCGGATCGTCGGGCGCCTGCAGCACGTCGAAGCGGCGATTGCCCGGCTCGGCGAGCGCGCCTTGATGATTGGCCCGCGTCGCGGCGATGAAGGTGGCGATTTCTTCAGGCTTGACGCGGACATGAACGAGCGTGACATGCATGCTGGCCTCCCGGGAATTGACTCCGAGCAATTTTACACTCGGCGCATTGCGTTCAGGCGCTGCCGCCTGTATCCACGCCGCTTAAGCTACCTGGCCTGAGTAAGAAACTGCGGCAGCCAGGTCGTCAGCGGCGGCCAGAACGTCACCGCCATCAGCACGGTAATCAGAGGTATCAGCCAGGGGAGAATGGCATGCGCCAGGCGCTCGAACGAAATCTCGGCCATGCGCGTGACGACGAACAGGACGACGCCGACCGGCGGCGTCACCGTGCCGATGATCAGGTTGAGCACGACGATGATCCCGAACTGCACCGGATCGATGCCATAGCTTGCCGCCGCCGGCGAGAGAATCGGAATCAGGATCAGCATCGCGGCAAGCGCTTCCATGAAGCAGCCGACCACCAGCAGGAAGAGGTTCACGATGATCAGGAACAGCGCCGGACTGTGGATGGTCGCGAGCAGGATGGGCGTCAGCGCCACCGGCAGCCGCGACACCGAGATGCACCAGCCGAGCGCCGCCGCGGCCATCACCAGCACCATGACCACGCCGGTCGTTTCGGCGGTGTCCATCAGGATGGGGCCGAGGTGCTTCCACTCCAGCGTGCGATAGACGACGAAGCCGAGGAACAGCGCGTAAATGCAGGCGACCGCCGCCGCCTCGGTGGGCGTGAAGTAACCGCTGAACATGCCGCCGAGGATGACCACCGGGGTCATCACCGCGAAAAAGCAATTGAGAAAAGTCCGAAAAAGCACGACGAAGCCCGGGAAAGGAATGCGCCCCATGCCTTCGCGCCGCGCCACCACGGCCACCATCAGCATCAGCGAGATGCCCATCAGCACGCCCGGAATCAGCCCGCCCATGAACAGCTTGCCGATCGACACGTCGGCGGCGACGCCGTAGATCACCATCGGCAATGACGGCGGGATGATCGGGCCGATGGTCGCCGCGGCCGCCGAGATCGAGGCCGCCGTCTCGGGCCGGTAACCGGCCTTGCGCATGGCGCGGATCTCGATCGCGCCGGAGCCGGCGGCGTCGGCGACGGCCGAGCCGACCATGCCGGCGAAGATCATCGAGGTGAGGATGCTGGCATGGGCATAGCCGCCGCGTATCCAGCCGATCAGCGCGCCGGCGAAAGTGACGATGCGGTCGGTGATCTTGGCCGCGCCGAGGATGTTGCCCATCAGGATGAAGAGCGGCGCGGCGACGATCGGGAAGGAATTCATCGAACCGGCCATCTTGTGCGCCAGGGTGCCGACCGGCAGGCCGTTGACCCCGATGAACACCAGCGCGGCGAGCGCCATCGAAGCGTAAAGCGGCATGCCGGTGAAGATCGCGACGATCCAGCCACCGAAGATCTTCGCCATCAAACCTACCATTGCGCCGCCCCCTCTGCCCCAGCGGCCTTGGGCTTGCACATGTCGGCGAAGGCCTGCACCACGGTCAACAGTCCCGCCGGCAAGAGCGGTGCGTACATCCAGGCCACCGAGACCGGCAGCGACATCGCTTCGATATCGGAGTTGACCCGCATCAGATTGATACTGGCCCACGCCACCACACCGCCGATCACCGCCACGGCGATCTGGCTGCTGATTTCAAAGGCGCGCCACGCCGTCGGCGGGAGACGCTCCTGGATCAGCTGGATGCGGATATGCGAGCCGTGCCGCGTGGCGATCATCCAGCCCAGGCAGGCCAGCCAGACCATCAGGAAACCGCAGATCTCGTCGGTCCAGCTCAAGGGCTGATTGATCGCCCGATAGACGATCCCGGCAGTGACGACACATAACAAGACCACCACCAGGAAAGCCGTAAATACCTGGAGACACCGATCCAGGAAAGCGATCACCACACTTGCTCTGGACCGGCCCATGCCTTAAAGCGCCAGCAGGGATTCGAATACCCCCTTGCCCCACTTGTCCTCGAACTTCTTCGGCACGGTGTCGAGCACCGGCTTGCGCCACAGTTCGACGTCCGGTTCGATGACCGTCATGCCCTTGGCTTTCAGGGCGCTGACCGAGTTCGCTTCCTGACTCAGCAACTCCTTGTCCTGCCACGCTTGCCCCGATGCCAGTGCGGCGTAGAAGATGGCGCGGTCAGCCGCGGAGAGGCTCTTCAGGAAGGCTTCGTTGGCGACCACGATGCGCGGCGTGAGAATGTGCGCAGTCAGGATGAGATACTTCTGCACTTCGTACAACTTGGCGCTCTCGATCGTCGGCAGCGGGTTCTCTTGGCCGTCGACGACGCCCTGGCTCAGCGCGAGATAGAGCTCGCCGAAGGTGATCGGCGTCGCGCGGGCGCCCCAGGCCTCGGCCATTGCCCGGAAGACATCGACCGGCGGGACGCGGATCTTGAATCCGACCATGTCGGCCGGCGTGCGCACGGCCTTGTTGCCGGTCGTCAGATGGCGCTTGCCGTAATAAGTGACGCTGACCATGCGCATGCCGCGCTTGGCCACCATCTCGTCGTTGAGCTTGGCGAAGAACGGCGTGCCCGCGAGCTTGGCCATGTGCGCCGCATCGCGCCACAGGTAAGGCGATTCGACGACCGAGAGTTGCGGCAGGAAAGCAGCCAGTGCCCCCGCGCCTTCGGTGGTCATCTGCAAGGCGCCGGCCGAGACCATCTCGACCATGTCCTTGTTCGAACCCAGCTGGCTGTTCGGGAAGACCTGGATGTC
>CAIXAY010000422.1 GCA_903917505.1 uncultured beta proteobacterium
CAGCGCCGCGCAGGCCGAGCGCAACGACTTTGCCGGCAAGCTCGACCGCGTGCGCAGCGAGGAGCGCGAAATCAAGCAGAAGTCCCTCGTGTTCACCGAGCTCCAGAAACGCGGCGTCGTCGGCGAGGAGCAGCGGCTCGAATGGGTCGAACTGCTCAAGGACATTCGCGACAAGCGGCGCCTGATCGACCTGCAATACGAATTCGCGCCGCAGCGCGCGCTCGATACGGCTCCCGCCAGCGGCTACGCCTTTTACGCCAGCAGCATGAAGATGCAGGTCAAGCTGCTGCACGAGGAGGACCTGACCCGGCTGCTCGGCGACCTGCGCCAGCAAGCCGCCGCGCTGATCCAGGTCAAGTCCTGCAATGTCAGCCGCGTGCCGCACGGTGTCGGCGAAAGCGGCATCACCGCCCAGTTGCAGGCCGATTGCCTGATCGACTGGATCACGCTGCGCGAAGCGGCCGGCAAGCCGGGAGCCCAGAAATGAACAGGCTCCTGTCCGCCGCCGAAGCGCGCATCGCCTTGAGCGCGCTGCTCTGCGTCCTCGGCACGCTGGCCGGTTTCTGCCCGCCGGCCAGCGCCGACGAAGAACTCGGCCGCCTGTTTTTCACCCCGGAGCGGCGCCAAGCCCTTGATCGCCAGCGCCAGCTCAACATCCAGGAACAGCAGGAAGTCCCCGAAGACCCGACGCTGACCATCAACGGCGTCGTGACGCGCAGTAGCGGCAAGCGCACCGTGTGGATCAACGGCGTCGCGCAGAACGAGAATGAAAAGCCGAGCGGCGTTGCCGTCACGCCGAGCCGCCAGGAACCGGGCAGGATCGTTATCCAGACCAGTGAGGCGCAGCCCGCCAAGGCGAAGGTCGGCGATACGGTCAACCGAAATACCGGCGAAGCGACTGATCTGCTCGGAGAGGGCAAGATCAGCATCAAGCCGGTTAGCGCGAAATAGGCGACGCAAGCTTCGCTGCGATGTGTTTAGATGGGGACCAGTCGGCGATTGGATGCTGAGATGAAACACCTACCGACGCGACATCGATCTACTCGCGGCAGTCGTCGCCAGAGTGGCCTTGCGCTGATGGTCATGCTGACTTTGATCGCCCTTTACGGGCTCTACCTTTTCGTCGGACAGCTCAGTACAACGCTGTACCAGTCGGTTCGCTCGCAGAACTCCGCCGACGCCCTTGCTGAAGCCAAGCAGGCGCTGATCGGTGATGCAATATCAACGCCATTGGTCAGGGACGCGGGCTATCTGCGCTTGCCGGACTTAGGATCCGCATTTGGCGTACCCACGGAAGGTCAAGCCTCGGGCGCATTTGCCGGCGGCAGCAAGGATTTCACGGCAATCGGGAAGTTCCCCTGGAAGACCCTTGCCACGCCGCCGCTCCAAGACCGGGACAAGGAATGCCTCTGGTATGTTGTTTCCGGACGCTTCAAAGTCACTCCGCCGACCGACGTGCTCAACTGGGATACGCAAGGGCAGATTGATCTTATCGATGGACAGGGCAATGTCATTGCGGCCAATCTTGCCGCGCTGCTTGTCGCCCCTGGAGCGCCGATCGACGGGCAGAGCCATGCGCTGGCCGATCCCGCTTATGCGCAATGCGGAGGCAACTACGATGCGCGTAATTATCTCGATGCCTTCGATAGCGCCAATGCGATTGCCGGCGAAGTCAATTACTTCGCCGGCAGCATAAACCACCGGGTGGCCCTGAACAGCAACAACAAGCGCTTTGTGCTTACCAATAACGCGCATTTCAATGACAGCCTGCTGTACATCACCGTCGACGACATCTTCAACTCAATGATCAAGCGCAGCGATTTCGCAGTCGCCATTGCCTCGCTCCTGAACAATCCGATATTCCAGACGATTCCGATCACCGGCACCAAGGGAACCGACAGCCTTGACTGCAGCAGCGGCGGCTTTGATCAGACGTTTTGTGAAAACTGGAAGGAAATGCTATTTCTCACACAATTGCCAACACCGTCGCCAATCACCCTCTACGATGGAACATCGTTAGGTCCCTGTAACCGCCTGCTACTCTTTGGCGGCCGCAAGACCGCCGTCCAAAGCCGCAGCACCGGCGCCGACAAGGCGGATAGACATAACTATCTTGACGGAAACAACGCTTCGTCTTTCAGTGTGCCAATCGCCGCATCCGCCAACTTCAGCGGCGCAGTGAATTTTGACTGGCATAATGCGAGCGTCGACCTGGTCAGATGCATACCATGAAAGATCGCAGAATCGGTTTTGCAGTTGCGGGCTTTACGCTCGTCGAACTGGCGATTGTGCTGGTCATCGTTGCGCTGCTGATAGGCGGAATGCTGGTTCCCTTATCTGCGCAGCGAGACCTCCAGAACGCCAATCAGACGGCAAGACAGTTGTCGGACACGCGGGAAGCACTGCTGGGCTTTGCCATAGCAAATAAAAGGCTGCCGCGTCCGGCGGCTTCTGCAACGAATGGTACGGAGCGTGCCGTTTGCATCACCGACACGGACTGTACGGGCTTTATTCCCTGGCAGGTCCTGGGTGTTCCGCAAACTGACGCATGGGGCAAGCTGATTCGCTACAGCGTAAGCCCGTCTTTTTCCAACGGCATCGTAAGCCTAGCGACGGTAGCCACAAAGAAGATACAAGGCCGTGACAACGCTGGCGCGGTCGTCTATATCTTCGGCCAGGCTGCGGCTTGCAATGCTACGACCCAGCCATGTGCCCCCGCCGTCATATTCTCGCAGGGGAAATTGCATTACGGTACAACTGTCGACGGAACCAATCTTGGTGGCGGGACAGCCAGCAGCGTCGATGAAACGAGCAACGACACAGGCTCGACGGGAGGCACAGCCGGAACCCTGTACATCACCAGAACGCCAACTGACAACACGGCAGTTCCTGGAGGAGAATTCGACGATATCGTCATCTGGATCTCACCAAATATCTTTTTCAACAGACTAATTGCAGCTGGGCAGCTCTGAGCACCATTTCGGGCGCAGCCGCTTGACCGCTTCGGCCATTTGCGGTCAAATCGTTCCTCGCGATAAGAATGACAACGTCAGAAAACAAATGAATAAGCAGCGCGCTTTCCTGGACGGCTTCAGAACTGCCGGAATTCTTCCGACCGATTCCGCCGAATTGCGCCTGCAGAAATCGCTGCTGATTTTCGCCACCGGGCTGATCAGCTTCACCTCGATGCTCTGGCTGTTCATCTACTGGCAGCTCGGGCCGCAGTTCTCATCGACGATTCCCTTCGCCTTCCAGTTGCTGCTCGTCGGCAATCTGATCATCTACCTCAGGACGCGGAATTTCGAAGGCTTCCGGCTGATCCAGCTGTCCCTGTTCCTGTTCATGCCCTTCGTCGCGCAATGGAGCATGGGCAACTTCATCACGGCCAGCGGCGTCAGCCTGTGGGCGTTGCTGGCGCCGGTCGGCGCGGTGCTGTTCATCGGCCCGCGCGAGTCGCAGGCCTGGTTCGTCGCCTACATTTTTCTCACCGCCCTGTCCGGCTGCTTCGACTACTACCTCGGCGATTTCCTTTCGCCCGCGCAAATCAAGGTGCCGACGCAGACCACCGTGTTCTTCTTCGCGCTCAACTTCGCGGCCGTTTCGACCATCGTCTTCCTGCTGCTGCGTTATTCGGCGAGCGAGAAACAGAAAACCCAGGCGCACCTTGAAGAGGCGCACCGGCTGCTGCAAGTCGAGCAGGAACGCTCGGAGAACCTGCTGCTCAACATCCTGCCCGGCCCGATCGCCGAGCGCCTGAAGAACAGCAACCTGACGATCGCCGACGGCTTTGCCGATGTTTCGGTGATGTTCGTCGACATCGTCAGCTTCACCCGGGTTGCCGAAGGGCTCAGCCCGCAACAGGTCTTCGCGATGCTCAACAAGATTTTCTCGTCCTTCGACGAGCTCGCCGAAAAGTATGGCCTGGAAAAAATCAAGACGATAGGCGATGCCTACATGGTCGCCGGCGGCCTGAACGACCAGTGCAAGGACTACACCGAAGCGCTGGTCGACATGGCGCTGGAAATGCGCGATCTGCTATTGCGCGACTACCAGATCAACCAGATGCGGCTGGAAGTGCGCATCGGCATCGGTACCGGCCCGGTCGTCGCCGGCGTCGTCGGCAAGAAGAAATTCATTTACGACCTGTGGGGCGACACCGTCAACATCGCCAGCCGCATCACCAGCGAAGGCGTTCCCGGCATGGTGCAGGTCGATGAAGCCACGCACCGGCGCCTGGAAGCGCGTTTCGATTTCCACGAGCCGCAGGTCATTTACCTCAAGGGCAAGGGAAACATGGTGGTGTACCGCGCCATCGGGCGAAAGATCACGAAGGAAACCATCAGCCACGACGAACACGACGGGCACGAAGAAATACTCAATTCCTGATCGAGGCCCGCGCAGCTTGTCATGGCACAGATTCAATTCTCTGCGCTGTGCCCGTTCTGCTTGGCACTGCCGCGCTTCAACTCGAAGCACACTGCTCCGGCGACATTGCGCGTCAAGCCAAGGTGGTAGCCATACGCTTGGGCCTGTTTCGCCGCATGGTAGAGCCCGATTCCGAATCCGGTCTCCGACGGGACCGGCGCGCGCAACAGGCCGTCGGAAAGATCGGCGCGCACGCCGCTGCCGTTGTCGCAAACGCTCAAGCTGCAAGCGTCGGCGGCAAGGCTCACGCGCACGACCAGGCCGCTCTCCCCCTGGCGCTTCTGCAAGGCGTTGCGCAGCAGATTGTCGGCAACGCTGTCAAAAAGCGCGGCCGGCAAGCGCGCCGCGTCGGCAAGCACGACCGGGCTGAAGAAAATTTCGTCATGCGCATAACGCTGCTGCAAGGCCTGCCACCAGGCTTCGGCAGGGAGCTCAGTGGCCGCGCCGTCAAGCCCGGTTTGCGGCGTCTGCAACTTCTCCAGGGTCTGCTGCAGGCGCTGCGTGATTTGCGGCAACTGCCGCTGCAGCAGGACATTCAGACGCTCGCCGCCGCCATCCTGCGCCGGCGCCTGGGCAAGAAAGCACAGATTGTTCAGGGACTGCAGCAGGTTCTTGATATCGTGCGTCAGGCGCGCGCCGGTCTCATGCACCGCGCGCAGATAACCCATCTGCTGCAGTTCGCGGGCGCGCCGCTTGGTGACGTAGTACTCGTTGGTCAGTTGCGCCAGCAAATGGAAATGCCAGACCAGCGAGGGACTGAGCTTGTGCCGCGTATACAGCGTCAATACCAGGGGCTGATTGGGAAACTCCTGGCTGAAGCCCGATACCCGGCCGAACTGCCCTGAACCGGCCACCGCCCCGCTGGCCGGGAACCAGGCGCCGCCGACTACCCAGGGCAACTCGAGCATCCCGGCGAAAACCTGCGACAGGAAGAGGTCGGGATCACTCTCGCGCTCGGCGCATTCCATCAGCCGCTGCAGCCAGGTCTCGAAGGGCAGGCCGATGGTCAGCAGATAGCGCGACAGAAAGACGCCGATGCCACTGAACCCCGGACGCGGATTCCATGCCCAGGCAATCAGCAGCAGCATCCCGGCCATCGAAACCAGGGTTTTGAAAACCGCTTCGATATACGGCGACTGGCGCAACAGCATGAAGGCCAGGCAGCCGAGCACCAGCACGGCGATCAGCAGGAAGATGAACAGGCTGTAAAAGAAATCGACCATGCCGGCGCTCGGCAAGCGAATCTCGAGCGGACGCGGCATGAGCAGCATGGCGACGAAGACCAGCGGCATCGCCAGGGCAAACTGCTGATCGAGCGAGGGGCCGCTCAAGGCCGAGTCCGGAACCACCCGGGGCACCAACCAGACGAGCAAGGCGCAGAGCAGATAGGCAAAGGCCAGCAGATAGAAAATTCGCGTCGGCCGATGCCCGAGCAGCATCACCCGCCCGCCGAGCAGGGCGGCCAGAACGGTCACCCAGAGGATCAGCAGCCAGTCGCCGAACAGCCAGGCGCCGCCGGCGAGCACCAGCAGCACCAGGACCAGCGTGCCCGAATCGAGCTTGCGCTCGGCCTGGACGAAGGGCTGCCAGAGCAGGAAGAGGCCGACGTCGACGAGCCAGCACATCAGGCTCACCGGCGTGTCCGAACCGGCCAGCAGGGTCAGATGCAGCACCACCAGCAAGGCGATCAGCACCCACGGCTGGCGCTCGCGCAGGAAACGGCCGAAACCGGCCAGTAGCGTCACGCGCGCGCTCCCGACGCTGCCCGAAGTCCGACGGCATTCCGGCACAAGCGCTCAATTCCCGACACAAGTGTCGATGAATCGACACTTTTTCGCCCCAGGCAGGCCAATAGGGCCTGAGAACGCTGGCATGCAATCTGCTTCAGATCGTTGTTGAGCAAGGCCATCGCACGGAGAATGAAATGAAAAGACAACAATCGGGTTTCACGCTGGTCGAAATTGCCATTGTACTCGTCATCATCGGCCTCCTACTCGGCGGCGTGCTGAAGGGGCAGGAGCTGATCAACAGCGCGAAGGTGAAGAATTTCGCCAACGATTTCCGCAATATTCCGCTCTTCATCTACGGTTACCAGGACCGCTTCCACGCCCTGCCAGGCGATGACGTCAACGTCGTTGCGCATCTTCCGACGGCAACCCAGGCCAGCACACCGGCCGGCCTGCAAGGCAATGGCGTGATCAACGGCAACTGGGATACGGTCACGGTCACCGATGAGTCGATGCTGTTCTGGCAGCACGTTCGCCTTGCCGGACTCGCCACCGGGGGCACCATCGTCGCCGCCAACAACACCTATTGGCCGACCAACGCCGACGGCGGCCGCATCGGCATCGAAAGCGGCAGCGCCAATTACATCCTCAACACCGACGGAACGACCTTCCTGCAAGGCGCTTACGTCGTCTGCTCGACGGGCATCCTCGGCAACTTTGCGCTGCAACTGGACACGACGATGGACGACGGCAACCCGCAGACGGGTTCGGTGCGCGTCGTCGCCACCAACCATACGCGTGGTGCTGTGGCGCTGACAACAGCTGCGATACAGGCCGCCGCGGCCACCTCTTACACGGTCTGCATGGGCTTGTAATTCGCGTGCCCGAAAAAGCATTAACTTGCAGCCCGCTTCGGCGGGCTTTTTCGTTCACCCCTTGAGCAGCCGGGCCTCGGCCCGGGCCAGCGCGCCCGGCACGCCGAGCAGCACGGCCACGTCGCCGGCCTCGAAGCGCGTCCCGCCCGAAGGCTCGAGGGTGCGGATGTTGCGCCGGCGGATGGCGGTGACCTCGACGCCTTCGCCAGCCAGCGCAAGCTCGCCGACCGTCTTGCCGATGGCATAGGCGCCGCCGGCGAGCGAAACCGAATGCAGGCGCGGCTCGTCGCCGTCATGCACGTTTTCGTCGCGGTCGCTCTCGCCGTGGAAGAAGCCGCGCAGCGTGCGGTAGCGCGCCACCCGAGTGCGGCGGATGCGCTTCAGCACGCGGTTGATCGGCACGCCGGCGTGGATCAGCGCGTGCGATGCCAGCATCATCGCCGCTTCCAGCGTTTCCGGAACGACCTCGGCGGCGCCGGCGCGCTGCAACAGGTCGAAATCCTTTTCGTCGGCGCTGCGCACGACGACCGGCAGCGCCGGCGCGATTTCGCGGACATGGCGCAGCACGCGCTCGGCGGCGCGCGTGTCGATGAAGGAGATGATCAGCACGCTGGCCCGCGCGACGCCGGCGGCGATCAGCGTTTCGCGCCGCGTGGCGTTGCCATAGACGACGTTCTCGCCCGCCGCCGCCGCTTCGCGCACGCGGTCGGGGTCGAGGTCGAGCGCGATGTAGGACACGTCCTCGTGCGCCATGAAGCGCGCCAGGTGCTGGCCGCTGCGCCCGAAGCCGCAGATCACCGCGTGTTTCTCGTTGCTCATGGCGCGCGCCGCGAGGCTGGTCAGCTGCAGGGAGCGCAGCAGCCATTCGCTGGCGGCAAAGCGCAGCACCAGGCGGTCGCTGAAGTGCACGATGATGGGTGCGAGCAGCACCGAGAGCACCAGCGCGGCCAGCACGGCCTGCACGACGGGTGCCGGCGCCAGCGTCCGGTGGCCGATTTCGGAGAGCAGGACGAAGCCGAACTCGCCGCCGGTGCACAGCCACAGCCCGCTGCGCATGGCCGCGCCGGGCAGCGAGCCGAACAGGCGCGAGAGCCCGAAAACCAGGGCGAACTTGACCGACAAGAGCGCCGCCAGCACGGCCAGCACCAGCCCGAGATGCGTAATGATCAGCGCGGCGTTGAGCATCATGCCGACGGTGACGAAGAACAGCCCGAGCAGGATGTCGCGGAAAGGCTTGATGTTTTCCTCGACCTGGTGCCGGTATTCGGTTTCGGATATCAGCATGCCGGCGAGGAAGGCGCCGAGCGCCAGCGACAGCCCGGCCGCCGCGCTGAGCCAGGCCAGCCCGAGGGTGATCAGCAGCACGTTGAGCATGAAGAGCTCGGCGGACTTGCCGCGCGCGACGATGTGGAACCACTTGCCGATCAGGCGCGAGCCGAAGAAGAACACCACGCCGAGCATCAGCACCGCTTTGCCCAGCGCGATGGCGAGCATCAGCGCCAGGCGCTCCGGCGTCTCCGCGAAAGCCGGAATGAGGATCAGCAGCGGCACCACCGCGAGGTCCTGGAAGAGCAGCACGCCGATCACTTCGCGCCCGTGCGGCGCGTCGAGTTCGAGGCGCTCGCTGAGCAGCTTGGTGAGCACCGCCGTCGACGACATGGCCAGCGTTCCGCCGAGCGCGACGCCGGCCTGCCAGGAAAGTCCGGCGACGATGGCCAGCGCGGCCGCCACGAGCAGGGTCGCCAGGACCTGCAGGAAGCCGAGGCCGAAGACGATGCGCTTCATCGCGTACAGCTTCGGCAGCGAAAATTCGAGTCCGATCGAGAACATCAGGAAGACGATGCCGAACTCGGCGAAATGTTCGACGTCGGCGAAGCCGCCCATCAGGTGCAGGGCGTGCGGGCCGAGCAGCGTGCCGACCAGCAGATAACCGAGAATCGGCGGCAGGTTGAGGCGCCGGAAAAGAATCACCGAGACCACCGACGCGCCCAGCAACAGCAAAATGATCGTCAGCGTTTCCATCGTCCTCCAAACCAAGTGGGCATCCGCTGCAAAGCCGCGAAATCAGGGCACACCGGCCATCTGCTATACTGTGGCCCAATCATAACCGCTGCCCGCCCATGAACCAAATACAGCCCTCTCCCAAGGCGCTCGAACTCGCACGGCAAGTGCTGCGCATCGAAGCGGATGCGGTCCTGGCGCTGACCGAGCGGATCGACGGCAGCTTTCTCGAGGCGCTTTCGCTGATCCTCAATTGCCGCGGCCGGGTCATCGTCAGCGGCGTCGGCAAATCCGGACATATCGGGCGCAAGATCGCCGCGACCCTGGCCAGCACCGGCACGCCGGCCTTCTTCGTGCACCCGGTCGAAGCGAGCCACGGCGACCTCGGCATGATCACCGCCGACGACGTCGTGCTGGCCCTCTCCAACTCGGGCGAGAGTTCCGAACTGCTGAACATCCTGCCGTCGATCAAGCGCCAGGG
>CAIXAY010000423.1 GCA_903917505.1 uncultured beta proteobacterium
CAGGCCACATTCCTTTTCAGTCTCGGTCCCGACCATACCGGTCGGGCGATCAAGCGCGTCTTTCGCAAGGGTTTCCTGCAGAAGGTGTCGCGCACCTCGGTGCTCGAACATTACGGGCTGCGCACGCTACTCTACGGCACGCTGCTGCCCGGCCCCGACATCGGCCGGCGCGAAGCCGCTTTGCTGCGATCGGTGCGCGCCGCTGGCCATGAAGTCGGCATTCACTGCTGGGATCATATCCGCTGGCAGGATCATGTCGCCGGGCAAAGCGCCGCCTGGACACAGCGCGAAATGCGGCGGGCCGCCGATCGCTTTCAGGAAATTTTCGGCGAACCGGCGCGCACACATGGCGCAGCGGGTTGGCAGATGAATGCCGCCGCTTACGCGTTCGAGCGCGAACTGGATCTCTCCTACGCCTCCGATGGACGCGGCACGCACCCATTCCAGCCGGTCGACGAACGCGGCACAGCGATCGGCGTGCCGCAGTTGCCGACCACCTTGCCGACGCTCGACGAACTGATCGGCCTCGATGGCCTGGACGCCGGCAATGTGCACGAGAACCTGCTGGCACGCACTGCCGGAGAGCAGCCGCCGCAGGTGTACACCCTGCATGCCGAGCTTGAAGGAATGCGGCTTTGCGCGACCTTCGAGAAGCTCCTTTCCGGTTGGCAGGCGCAGGGCTATCGACTGGTCAGCACTGGCGAACTCTTTGCCTCGCTCGATGCGCGCGGCCTGCCGCGCCACACGGTCGTCAGCGGCGAGATTGCCGGGCGCAGTGGCGTCCTCGCCTTGCAAGGCGCGCGCATTGCCTGAGGGCCACAGCGGGTCGATGCGGCCCGTCGGGCGAGAACGCGGCCTGCGCGCGGGACTCCCCTGTTTCATCCAGCTCGCATGAACGCTTTCCGCCTTCATCCTGCCCGCTTCGCCGCGCTCGGCCTGCTGGCGCTCTTCGCCTTCCGCCTGTGGTTCTCCGCAGCCTTGCCGATGACCGGCGACGAGGCCTATTTCGTCCTTTGGGGCGAACACCCGGCCGGCGGCTATTACGATCATCCGCCGATGGTCGGCTGGTGGCTCGCCGGCTTGCTCGCGCTTTCGCGTGCCGAATGGGTCTTGCGCCTGCCGGCGCTGCTGCTGCCGCTGGCGCTGGCTTGGGCAGGCTGGCATCTGGTGCGCCCGCACGGCGCGGCGCGCGCCAACAGCGCGGCGCTGCTCGTGCTGCTGCAACCGGCCAACGTGTGGAATGTGCTGATCACCACCGACATACCGGTCATTCTGTTCTCCCTGCTGTCGGTGCTGGCCTATGTCTCGGCCCTGCGTTGTTCCGCATCGCCGGCCCGGACACTGGCCTGGCACGCCGCTGCCGGCGCGCTGCTCGGCCTCGCTTTCCTCGGCAAGTATTTCGCCGCGCTGCTCGGCATCGCATATCTCGCGCATGTACTGTTCGTGCGCCGCGACGCCGGCCGCTGGGCGGGATTTGCGCTGCTGCTCGTCGCCGCGCTGCCGGCGCCGCTCTACAACCTGTGGTGGAACAGCGGCCACTGCTGGGTGAATATCCTTTTCAACTTCATCAACCGCAATCACGACACCGGCCTGTCGTGGCAGAACCCGCTGCTTTATCTTGCCTCGCTGCTTTATCTCGCGACACCGTGGCTGCTCGCGGCGCTCTGGCGCCAGCGCCAGACGGTCGGCGCCGCCGTGCGCGGCGATGCCAGCGCCGGCGCGGTGTTCTGGCTGATGCTGCTGCCGCTCGCGCTGTTCGCGCTGATGTCGCTGTGGCGCCAGATCGGGCTGCACTGGCTGGTTTCCTTCATCCCGCTGCTCGCCGTGCTCGCAGCCATGGCCTTGCCCGAGGGCACGCTGGCGCGACTCGTGCGCTGGTCGGCCGTCCTGGCGCTGGTGCATGTGCTGGCGATCGTACTGATTGCCGTGCTGCCGCTGCAAACCTGGAAGCAAAGCCGGCTCTACGACGGCATCGTGCTGACCGTCCGCGCCGACGAGCTGGTCGGGCAATTGCAGCCATACGCCGCCGATTACCTCCTCGCCATGGAAGGCTATTCACCGGCGGCGACCCTGGCCTATCGTGCCCGGCGCCCCTTCGCCGTTTTCGGCGAAGGGTCCTTCCATGCGCGACAGGACGATTTGATCACCGACTGGCGTGCGCAGGACGGGCGAAACGTATTGATCCTGCGCCGGAGCGAGCCGCGCATAGACGATTATTCGGCCTTCTTCGATCGCACCGAACTGCGCGAATTCGCGGTCGAAGGCGTGCGCTTCTATCTTGTTCTCGGCCAGGGATTCAGGTACGCCGCATATCACGACAAGGTGCTCGCGCGCATCCGCGCACGTTTTTACCGCATCCCGGCCTGGCTGCCGCAAAGGGGATGCGATTTTTGCGAGCGGTATTTCCCAGGCTGATCTGTTGCGGGCAAACGCGGCCCATCGGTCAATCCGTGCAAGAACTGTTAGCAACAGTTGCATGGATTCCTCACGGAATCGTCAATGCTGTGGCCGCATCGCCGCCAAACCCATGCGCAGCAAGGCAAGGGCGCGTACTGCCGGCGCGGGCATCCCTCTTGCTAATCTGAAGTTCCTCCGACCGACAGGCGTGCCAGCGTTTTGGGGCCTGCGTTTGCATTATTTTCGGACTTTGGGTTTCTGACTACTACGGATGGATGGCATGGGCCAGCGCGAGCGCGCGCTGCTGGGTTGGACCGTAAGCGCTCTACGCTGCCACATTGCTGAAGGTGCGTTGCGAAGGTGACC
>CAIXAY010000424.1 GCA_903917505.1 uncultured beta proteobacterium
AGAATGCGCTTCTAGCGGATAGCCGTGCCTGGTACCCCGCGCTTGATCGAATTCCGAACCGCAGTTTTGAGGACGCAAGAAATGCAAAGCAACCCCCTGTTGATCGAGTTGAAAGACGTCGGCAAATCGTTCCGTACCGCCGATGGTACCAATCGCGCGGTGCTCGAAGGGGTCGATTTCGCGCTCAGGGAAGGCGAGATTGTCGCCTTGCTCGGCAAATCCGGCTCGGGGAAATCGACGCTGCTGCGCATCCTGGCCGGGCTGATTCCCGCCGATCACGGCCAGGTGGAATATCGCGGCCGGGCGCTTTACGGACCGGCGCGCGGCATCGCCATGGTGTTCCAGTCGTTCGCGCTGTTCCCCTGGCTGACCGTCCAGCAGAACGTCGAACTCGGCCTGGAAGCGCAGGGCGTCGGCAAGGACGAGCGCAACGAGCGGGCCGAAGCCGTGATCGATCTGATCGGACTCGCGGGCTTCGAAGGCGCGTTGCCGCGCGAACTGTCCGGCGGCATGCGGCAACGGGTCGGCATCGCGCGCGCGCTGATCATGAATCCCGACATCATGTTGATGGATGAAGCCTTCTCGGCGCTCGACGTGCTTACCGGCGAAACCTTGCGCAACGACATGCTGGAACTGTGGGACAGCGGCAAGACACCGATCAAGGGCATGCTGGTCGTTTCGCACAATATCGAGGAAGCGGTTCTGATGGCCGACCGTATCCTGATATTCTCGAGCGATCCCGGCCGGGTGCGGGTGGAAATCCCGGTCCGTCTGGCGCGCCCGCGCAACGCCAACAGCATGGAAGTGCTTGGGCTGATCGACGAAGTCTACGCGCAGATGACTCTTTCTCCGGTCGATATCGCGGCCCAGACCGCGGGCGAAATCGTTCCGGTGCAACTTGCTTACCGTCTGCCCGATGCCGAAGTCAGCCAGATGGAGGGCCTGCTGGAAATGCTGGCCGCCGCGCCTTTCAACGGGCATGCCGATCTGCCGCAACTGGCCGACGAGTCCGAACTCTCCGACGAGGAACTACTGCCCGTCTATGAGGCCTTGCGCCTTCTGGAACTTGTGCATATCGCGCAGGGCGACATCGTCCTCACCGCGCTGGGCCAGCACTACTCCGTCGCGGACCAAGGGCTGCGCCGCGAAATCTTCGGCCAGCAGTTGTTGCAGCACGTGCCGCTGGCCGCGGAAATCCGCCACAGCCTGGAGCAGGAATCGGACGGCGAGCTGGGCGAAGAGCCTTTCCTGCGCCGCCTGGAAGAATTCATGAAGGAAGAGGAAGCCGAACGCGTGCTCAAGGTCGCCATCGAATGGGGTCGTTATGGTGAAGTCTTCGAATACGACTTCCACACCGGGATGCTGAAGCTGCCGGAGGAGACTGTTGAGTAGACCGAAGCATCCGCAATTCGCGAATGACTGAATTCAAACGGGCACGGTCAAGGTCGCGCGCTGCACGGCGAGCAGCGTGATGTCATCCGACTGGCCATGGCCGGCGGCGAAGGCATCGACGGCGGCGACGGTGCGCGCGATGCTTTCGGTCGCATCGAGCGGGCCGGGGCCGCTCAGCAGCTGGCTAAACGCTGCCTCGCCGAATTGCCCACCATCGGCGCGCTCCGCTTCGGTGACGCCGTCCGTGTAGAGCATGAGCAGCGCACCGCTGCGGAACGGCCGGCTGCCGGCGACAAAATCGATGCCCCTGACCATTCCGGCGAGCGGGTTGCGCGGTTGTGCGATGAATTCCGCTGGCATGCCCGGCGCGCAGAAGAGCGGCGGATTGTGGCCGAGGTTCACGAAATCGAGCCGGTCGCGGGCGAGGTCCACGATGGCGCAGAACAGCGTGACGAACTGCTCCGCGGGATTCGCCGCGCAGAGCTCGTCGTTGCATTGCCGCGCGAGCTCGGCCAGGCTGCGCCCGGTGTCGCCGGCCGTGCGCAGGGCCAGGCTGCGCAGCAGCGTCAGCACGCGCACCATGAACAGTGCCGCCGGCATGCCCTTGCCGCAGACGTCGCCGATGGCGAGGAAATAGCGATCGCCGTCGATCGGGAAGGCGTCGTAGAAGTCGCCGCCGACCTGCCGCGCGGCGCGCATGAATCCCTGGCCGCTGATTGCCTCGCGCGGCGAAAAGAGCGGCGATGCCGGCAGCATGCTGGTCTGGATCTGCCGGGCGGCGTCGAGGTCGCGCTGCAGGGCCTCGAATTCCATGCTGGCGCGCAGTTGCGCGACGATCTGTTCGCTGCTGCGGCGCATGCGTTCCGACATGACGACGATCAGGTTGCGCGCGATGGTCGGATCGGCCAGCACCTCGTCGAGGAAGACCGAGGCCGGGATGACCAGCACGAGTCCCGCCGAGACGGCAACGACCCAGGCCGAATTCGGCCGCCCGTCGGCAACCGACATTTCGCCCGCGCATTCGCCGGGCCCGAGATCGAAGTGGAATTTCGAATCCGCCGTATCGAGACGAACCTCGAGCCTGGCGCTGATGCAGACCAGCACGCAGCCGTGCGATTTTCCGGCGGCGAAGAGAATCTCGCCGGCAGCGACGCGGCGCACCTCGCAGTGGGCCAGCAGGGACACGATCCTGGCGTAGGCGACATCGCGGAAGATCGCCGTGCGGGCAACGAAACCAAGGGCGCGGCGATCACTATCGCCGCGCCGGTTGCCGTCGATGCAGGCGCCGTCGCCGGCCCGGCGTTCCCTGCCGCGCGGTGCCGGCAGGCCGTCGCCGATGCGAAAGCAGAAGCGGTTGCGCTCGCCGCAGCGCTCGTAGCGCGTCTCGGTCGCGAACTGGTGCACCAGATGCACGCCGAGGCCGCCGAGCGGCGCCGCTTGCAGCGATGCCGGCCGTTGCAGCGCGGCCTGCGCGGTCGGGTCGAAGCGCGCCCCGCCGTCGCTCAGCGTCAGCGTCGCCGTGTCGAGATCGAGCAGCAATTCCATGCCAATGATGCCGGCCGTCTCGCCGTAGGCATACTTGACGATGTTGGTCAGCAGTTCCTCGGCGCACAGATCGAGCGCGAACAGCTTGTCTGCGCTCAGGCCGTGCTCGCCGGCACGCTCGCGCAGCCAGGCGCAGCCGGCGACCGGCGCCTGCGGCGAGGATTCGAGGGCTATGCGGTGAAAGCGGAAGCGATCCATCAGGCGCCAAGCAGCGCGCCCGCCTCGGCTATGCTCTCGCACAGCGGGATCAGCTGGTCGATCCCGGACATTTCGAGCACCTTGCGCACCGCCGGATCGGCGCCCGCGAGGACGAGCTTGCCGCCGCGGTTGGCCTGCGCCTTGGCCGAGGTCAGCAGCATGCGCAAGCCGATCGATGAAATGAAGCTGACCCCGGCAAGGTCGACGACAATGCGGTCGGCGCGCGTCGTCGTGGCGAATGCGAAGGTCTGCTCGATGGCCTGGGTGCCCTCGAGATCGAGGCGGCCGTTCAGGGTGACGAGGGTGATGTTGCCGGTCAGTTTCGAGGTTTCGAATTGCATGCAGAATTCTCCTTGCTCTGGCGATGAACACGGGGTTGGCGACGCGGTTGATGCGCGGGCCGGTCGATGCAGGCTGACGTCATCATATCAGTGAAATCCGCGCAGGCGGTGAAGCTTGCGCCCGGTGCCGGCCCGGGCCGCCGACGGCGCTAGACCTGGAAGCGCACGACCGACTGATGCATCGCCGCCGACAGGCGTTTGAGTTCAGCCGAGACCTCGCGCGCCTCGCCCATCCCGGCGGTGTTTCGCTCGCTCATCGAGGAGATCGATTCGATCTGCCTGGCGATCTGGTTGGTGGCGGAGCTCTGCTCCTTCAGCGCGCAGGCCATTTCGGAGGCCACCTCGACGACGCGAATCGATCCCTCGCGCAGCTGAACGATGGATGCTCCGGTCTGCCGGGTGCCTTCGGCATTGCTGCCGACGAGGCCAGACATCCGATGCATGTCCCCGATCGCGCGCTTCGCCTCATTCTGAATCGCGCCAAGGACGGTGACGATCTTGCCCGTCGCGAGCGCCGTTCGCTCGGACAGTTTGCGCACTTCGTCGGCGACGACCGCGAATCCGCGTCCCTGTTCGCCGGCGCGCGCCGCTTCGATCGCCGCATTGAGCGCCAACAGATTGGTCTGCTCGGCGATTTCCTTGATCGCCACCGCAATGCCGCCGACTTCGATCGAGCGCCTTTCGAATTCTTCCATCGCCTTCGATGTCGTCCGCATGTCATGGGTGATGTTCGCCAATTCGCCGACCGACTTTTCAATGGCCGTTCCGGCCTCCTTGGCGCTGACCAGGGACTTCTGCGCGACATCGTGGGCGGTCGCCGACGAGTCCGAGACGAGGGAAACGCTCACCGCCATTTCTTCGACCGACGCGGCCATCGACGCTGTCGCTTCGTTCTGCTGCTCGATGGCGACCAGCAGTTGCCCGACCGAATGCGAAAGGTGATCGGACTTGCCTGCGACATCGTTGCCCGCATTCTGCACGCCCATGACGATCGCCTGGAATTCGTCGAGCAGCGAGTTGAGGCCGCCGGCCACCTGGTCCAGCTCGCTCGCGCCGAGAACCGGAATCCGGTGGCTCAAGTCGAGGGTCCGCTTGATCGTCGCGATCTCCTCCTGCATGCGCCGCACCGGCCGGGTGATCTTGAGATAAAGCAGCGAACCCGCGAGGCTCAAGACGATGACCGAGAGCAGCGTCACCAGCGAAATGGCGCTGACATTGTGCGAAAGTACTTCGTTGAGCGCGTCAATCGCGCTGTCCTTGCTGCGATTCTTTTCGACGCGCAAGGTCTCGACGATCGAGTGCAGTTCGTTCTGGTATTCGGCGACGTTGGCGAACAAGGTCATTTCCGCCATCTCTTTTTTCCCGGCGCGCATCAATGCCGTGGTTTCGTTGATCGCCGTGAAGTAGTTGCCGAGGCTCTCCCGGGTCTGCTCGATCAGTCCGCGCTGCGCGTCGCTATCGGCCTGCTTGCCTTGCGTCTCGACGGAAGCCAGGATGCGGGCTCTTTGATCCTGCAAATGTTGCGCGGCCTGTTCCACCGAATTCTTTTCGCTTGCGGACACCATCGCCACGGCGGTCAGTTGCACGTCCTTGATGCTTGCCACCAGGTCGGAGGCCGCGAGCGCGCTGGGCACAACGCCTTCGGTCAAGGCTTTTACGGACGCGGCGCTGATTCGCGATTGCGCGATGGCGTAGCCGCCAATGGCGGCGATGGCCACAAAGGCGAGGGCGACCAGCAAGATGATGCGTTGACGAATATTCATGGTTTTTCTTCTGGGGCAAAGAACAATGGCGGCGCAGGGTGGCGAAGAGAAGCGTGCGCAAGGTGCTCGGGATTTCATTTTGTTAAGTTTGTGTGACGCGCGTATTACAATGCGCCGTGCCCGGGGATATGGTTCATGTGCGGGCTGCATTTTCCGCGCGCGAGCTTGATCCGGGGCAGGAAGCGCGTATCATTTCGCCTTGTCCGAATTCTCCAAGTCACCGTATCGAATCGCCGCGGTCGTGCGCGCTTCCCGGCAAATGCCTGCGCGAGACCAGGCCCGGAGTGATTGGACGTCGTTCAGCGATCACTGAAACTTGACCTGTTCCATTGAAGGATGAAACGCATGAAAACAAGAGGCCCCATCGCGGAGTACCTCGAAAGAGCCAAGCAACTGAGTTCCGAAGAAACTGAACGCCTGCTGGCAAGACTGCGCGGACGATTCCGGCGCAGGACCGAAGACCGAAGGCTATCCACGCTCGAGGCCCTGGCTCTTCAGCTTGAATACGAGGACGAGGAACTCGCCGAATGGCGGGAGAGAATGAGCGAACTGAGAGCGCAGGAAGAAAAGTTGAACGAGGGCGCCGTGGCGGCTTCGTTAATGACAGGACAGCATCATTAATCGGGGTCGTCAGAAGAAATGTCGTCGCGCCAGATCGAATAGGCTGAGGGCGATTTCGAAAACGATCAGCCCGATGACATACCACTCGAGTTTGTGAAGTTGATTGTTGTCCAGGATGTCCGCCAGGGTTTGCGCGGTATCCGAAATCAGGTTGAGCTTGCGGTCGAGCGCGGCCTGGCGCTCCTTTAGTTCGAATTCGTCTTCGAGGCTGGCATAAAGGCCGCCAAGATTCGGAAACTCCCAGAGAACTTCCGGCTTGTCGCCGATTTCCGCGCGCCCGACCATGCGGTGCTCGATCAACAGCATATTGCCGATCTTCGCGAGCAGGGTTCTCGAATCCGCGCTGACCTTGCCGAGGGTCGCCAGGCTCTGGGCCAGCGGTTCGATGCCGTCGAATTCGCTCGCGACTTTCTTCTCGTAGAGCGACAGCACCAGATTCTTGCTGAGCGCATCGGCAATCAGCTGCACCTTCTCCAGCGAAATCTCGTCGAGCGACACGGCGCCGCTTTGCACGCCGAGGCTGGATTTGCCGCAGTGGATTTCGAGCTCCTCGATTTCCGGGCTCGCATAGGCATTGGTCATCAGCGGCTTGATCGACTCGACAAAACGCGCTTCGTCCTCGCTGCCGACCCCGAAAAGGACCACGACCCCGTAGCGAAACAGCACGGCCAGGCCGCCGTCCGCATCGGCTTGGACGGTCAGCGGCGTGGTGCTCAGGCAATCGGTGATCTTGAAGGTCTTGAGATCGAGCCGGTCGCCGAGCAGGAGCGCGCGCGCCTTGACGTGCAGCCGTGAATTGAAGTCGGGTTGGCGCATTGGACGATGGCCTGGAAATTTCTTATGTCGTCGTTGTCAACAAATCACATGCTAATCCCGTTTCTTGCGTAATGCGAACCGGGCAGCCTCGCCGCGCTGGCCTTTGGACAGCTTCCGATTCGGCGCAGTGTATATCGTATATACTATATAAACTTTATCGATGGAGGACCGCGACATGAGCAATTCCGAACTGAAAACCTCGACGCAGAACAACCCGGCGCCGGCCGCCGCGGAATCGCCCGCCAAGGCCGAAGCGAAACCGTCGGCAGGCGCCGCAGCGCAGCCGGTCAAGAAACCCGCCAGGGCGCGCGCAAGCGCCGCTGCGAAGACGCCGGCGAAGGTCGCGGTCGCAGCCGCCGAGAAGGCCGGTCCGCGCCGGCCGGCGACCAAGGCCAAGGCCGCGCCGAAGCGCGAGCCGGCGCAAGTGGGCGAAACCGGGCCGAAGGCAAAACCCGCCAAGGCAGCGGTTTCGGCGGCCGGCAAAGGTGTCGCCAAAGCCAGCGAGACGGAAAAACCGGGCAAAGAGAAGAAGCTCAAACTCGTGCGCGACAGTTTCACTTTCCCGGCGGCGGACTATGCCCGGATCGGCATCCTCAAGCAGCGCGCGCTGAAGGCCGGCCATGAGGTCAAGAAGAGTGAGTTGCTGCGGGCCGGACTGATCGCCCTGTGTGCCTTGTCCGATGCGACTTTGTTGAAGGCGCTGAGCGCCATCGCCAAGCTGAAGCCCGGCCGTCCCGCCAAATAGCGGACGCCTGCCGATCGACCGGGCATGCCCCGGCCGAATTGGCGATTGCGGCAACCGGCGCGGCGGCGACGATCAGCCGCAGCTCATTCGATCAGGCGCCCCTGCGCATCGAAGAACGGATAAGGGCCGTCGTAGTCGCCGATCGTCACCGCATGGCTGACGATGCGTCCATCGTTCCACCAGTGCAGCAGGTAACCGGGCGGCTCCATGCGGAAGCAGCTCGGCGCGTCCGCATGGAGATCGAACGCAACCTGATGCGCCGGGCTCGGGCTGGTCAGCACACGCCGCCCGCCGACCGTGGTCTGGATGTTGCGATGCAGGTGGCCGCAGAGGATCAGTTCGATCTGCGGATGGCGGCCGACGATGTGCTCGAAAGCCTCGCGGCCGGTCAGGCCGATGGCGTCCATGTGGCCGATGCCGGTCAGGAACGGTGGATGGTGCATGAGCAGCAGGGTCGGGCGTTCGCTCTGCTGCGCGAGGCTTTCCTCCAGCCAGGCCAGCCGCTCGGCGCACAGTTCGCCGCGGCCTTCGTTCGGCACCACGGTATCCAGACCGATGATGCGCAGCGGATAGCGCTCATCGATGGCGAAATGCAGAAAACCTTGCGCCGGGAAATAGCCGTCGCCGGCAAAAGCGGCGCGCATGCCCTCGCGTTCGTCGTGGTTGCCGGGAACGACGATGAGCGGTTGGCGCAGCGGGGCGAGCAATGTCTTGAGCCACGCGTATTCTTCCGGATGGCCGAGATCGGTGAGATCGCCGGTCAGCACCACCAGGTCCGGTTGAGGATCGAGCGCGCAGACTGCGGCCACGCAGCGTTGCAACATCGCGGCGGTGTCGACGCGCCGGTAGGCCAGCCGTCCCGGCGGCTTGATGTGGGTATCGCTGATCTGGGCAATGAGCATGGTCGGATTCACCTGTGATCGGGTCGCTTACAGAACCATTATCCCGCGCGGATCGACCAGCAGGCGCACCGGCTCACCGGCCTGCCAGGCGCGGCGCGCCAGGCTCTCGACGACGATCGGCTGGGTGTCGCCGACATCGACGAAGAGCCGCGTGCGGTCGCCGATGAACAAGGCGGCGGCGACCGTGCCGTCGAGATCGGCGGCTTCGCCGGCGTCGGCGATGCGCACGTCCTCGGGGCGGAACAGCAATTCGCCGGCCTGTCCGATTGCGCCGGCCCAGCGCAGGCGGCCCGCTGCGCAGGTGAATCCGTCGGCCGTCATGGTGCCGTGCAGCCGGTTCATCGTGCCGATGAAATTGGCGACCAGCGCCGAGGCCGGCTGATGGTAGATTTCGCGCGGCGTGCCGATCTGTTCGACGCGGCCATGCGACATGACGATGATGCGGTCGCCGAGCGCCATCGCCTCGGTCTGGTCGTGCGTGACGTAAATGGTGGTGATGCCGAGCCGGCGCAGCAGCAGGTTGATTTCCACGCGCAGCGCATCGCGCAGCTTGGCGTCGAGGGCGGTCAAGGGCTCGTCGAGCAGCAAGGCGCGCGGCCGCACGGCCAGGGCGCGCGCCAGCGCCACCCGCTGGCGCTGGCCGCCCGAGAGCTGGTCGATCTGCCGATCGGCGAGCGCCTCGATGCGCATCATGCCAAGCATTTCGGCGACGCCGGCGCGCTGCTCGGCCGCCGGCAGCTTGCGGATGCGCAGCCCGTAGCCGATGTTCTCGGCCACCGTCATGTTGGGAAACAGCGCGTAGGACTGGAAGACCATTCCGACGTTGCGCGCCTCGATGCTTTGCGCCGTCACGTCTTCGTCGTCGAACAGCACCCGGCCGCCGGCATCCGGTTGTTCGAGCCCGGCGATCAGGCGCAGGGTCGTGGTCTTGC
>CAIXAY010000425.1 GCA_903917505.1 uncultured beta proteobacterium
GCCGGACTTCTTCGGCCGCCTTGCGCTTGAGTTCCTGCATCGATTCTCCCGAATGCCAGGCGGTGTGCGGCGTGCCGATGAAGTTCTCGTGTTTGAACAGCGGATTATCGGCGGCGCCCGGCTCGACGGCCAGCACGTCCATCGCCGCGCCGGCGAGCTCCTTTTCGGTCAGCAGGAGGTCGAGCGCGGCCTCATTGACGATGGACCCGCGCGCCGTATTGACGAGGTAGGCCGAAGGCTTCATCAGGCGCAGCATCTTCTCGTCGAGCATATTGCGCGTCGTGTCGTTCAAGGGGCAATGCACGGAGACGACATCGGCCTGCGCCAGCAGGTCCTGCAGGCTCAGCATGGTGACGAAGTCGGGAACGCGATCGCGCGCCACCAGCGGATCGTAGGCGACGATCTTCATTCCGAGCGCCCGCGTCTTGTCGGCCATGGCGCGGCCGATGCGGCCGAGACCGATGATCCCGAGGGTCTGCACCTGGTGGCGATAGATCGGCTGCAGCAGGTGGAAATCCCAGATGCCGCGCTTGACCTGCGAACTCGCCGTGGCGATCTTGCGCGTCAGGCACAGCATCAGGCCGAGCGCATGGTCGGAGACTTCCTGCGTGCCGTAATCGGGGACGTTGCTGACGACGATGCCCAGCTCGGCCGCCGCCTTGAGATCGACGGTGTCGACGCCGACGCCGTAGCGGACGATCACCTTGCACTGCTTGAGGCTTTCCATCACGCGCCGGGTCATCGGCGCGTACATCATCAGGATCCCGTCAGCCGCGCCGCACTGCGCGATGATTTCGTCCTCGCTGCGGCACTTGAGCCAGGCCACGTCCGGACAAATGTCCCGCAGCACGCCCCGTTCGATGTCGATTGCCGGATGATCGCAATCGGCGACCACCACGATCTGTCCGTTCGCCAAGTCTGCCTCCCCTGTCTGATGATGGTGCAACGATCGGCAAAGCTGGCGGCTCGAGGGCACAGCAAAACCGCTGAAAAACGTACTAGTGTAACAGCAACAAAACAAAACCGGAATGACGTTCCTGATTCTCGGATCGGGCGCTGCGCCAGCGCGGCCGCGGCGATCAGCGCGCCCTTGCCCCGGCGAATGGTTCTCATTATTGTTCCTCGTCGAGCAGCGCCGCGCGCACCTTGACCACCACCTTGCGCATGGGCCCGGGCGCGTGATCCGCGCCGCCCGGGCGATGCACGTCGGCAGGGAAAAAAATCGCGAAGCTGCCCGGCGTCATGGTCAGCGTCGACTCGTTTTCGACGCCGGCATAGACGAGCACGTCGCGCTGCGCAAGGAGGTCTTCGACAACGGCATTGTCGCCGCTGTCGCAGGCACAGCGGAGTTGCTCGACGCCACGGAAGCAATAATGCACGTCGATGTAGCGGCGATGGACTTCGGCGCGCGCTTGCGCATGCGGCTTGCTGATCAGGTCGTCGACCTTGACGAAGATATCGCGCCCCTGCAAGGCGTACTGCCCGGCCGGCACGGCGGCGAAGTCCGTCTGCCTGAGGTGTTCGAGCGCGAAGCGGAGCGGCCCGGGCAGCCAGGCAAAGCCGGAATCGAGATCGCGCACGTGGCCGAAGATCAATTTGTTTCCTTGCGCTGATGACACCCGGGAATTTGACTCGCGCCGCTGCCGGCGCCGCAGCGGACGATGGCCATGCAAGCATGGCCGTCGTCTATCGCGCGTCCCGCGAAAGCTCAGACCTTGATCTGCGGCGCGCTGGCGATTGCCGGATTCTTCGCCAGCTCGATGAACTTGCCGAGAAGTGCGGCGCGGAAGCCCGCATTGGCCGGCAGGTCTACATCGAAAATCTTCTTGATCGCCAGCAGGTTGTCGACGATGGCCGCGGCCTCGTTGCTCAGCCTCGCCTGCGCCAGGATCTCGGCGGCCAGCGGGTCGTTCAGCACGGCGTCCGGGGTATGCGCGGTCTTCAGCACGAAATGCATCCACGCGGCAACCGCCGTGGCGATCATCGGCGAAGCCAGGCCTTGGGCGATGCGGTCGCGCAGCGGCGCGAGCAGGCGCTGCGGCAGCTTTTGCGAACCGTCGCAGGCGATCTGCGCGGTGCGGTGCTTCAGCGCCGGGTTGCGGTAACGCTGCTTCAGGCTTTCGACGTAAGCGGCCGTATCGACACCCTTGGGCGCCTTGAGCACGGCGCGGATTTCCAGCCACAGCGGATCGAGAATGTCGGTGATCAGCGGCAGCTTCATGGCGTCGGCGACGGTCTCGCGGCCGGTCAGCTGGCCGAGGTAGGAGAGCGTCGAATGCGAGCCGTTCAGGCAACGCAGTTTCATGTTCTCCCAGCGCTCGATTTCGTCGGAGAACACCGCGCCGGCGATCGTCCAGTCCGGGCGGCCCATGGTGAATTCGTCTTCGATCACCCACTGCACGAACTGCTCGGTGACCACCGGCCAGGCGTCGTCCATGCCGATCGCCGCGTTGACGTGGGCGCGGTCGGCATCGGTCGTCGCCGGCGTGATGCGGTCGACCATGGTGCAGGGGAAACAAACATTGGCTTCGATCCACGCGGCGAGGTCGGCATCGACTTCGCGCGCGAAGGCCAGAACGGCGGCCTTGGCCAGCTTGCCGTTGTTCGGCAGGTTGTCGCAGGACATGACGGTGAAGGGCGTGATCTTCGCGGCGCGGCGTGCTTTCAGCGCCTGCACGATCAGGCCGAGGATGGTCTTGGGCGTCGCCGGCGTCGCCAGGTCGGCGGCGATGGCCGGCGTCTGCAGCTGCAGCTTGCCGCTCGCCACGTCGAGGTAGTAGCCCTTCTCGGTCACCGTCATGCTGACGATGCGCGTGCCCGCGTCGCTCATCTTGGCGAGCAGCGCGGCCGCATCTTCAGCGCCGCCGAACATGCCGACGATGGAGCCGATGACCTTGACCTTCTCGGAATCGGCGCCCATCTCGGCGAGCGCATAGAGGAAATCCTGCGGCGCCAGCGCGTCCTTCATTTCGGCCGAGATGATGCCGGCGCCGACGATGCCCCAGCCGAGATCGCCTGAAGCCAGCACGGCATCGGTGAACATCGCCTGGTGGGCGCGATGGAAGGCGCCGGTGCCCAGATGCACGATAGATCCGACGACCTTGCTGCGGTCATATGTCGGGCGGGCCACCGCCGCCGGCAGGTTTGACAAATTCTTTTCGCTAAGCCGCATACCCCATTCCCCTTCGTTCCGATGAATAAAATTCGTGCCCTGGGCACGCCGCGCATTGAGCCTTATATATTAGCACTTCGCGTCGGCGGATTTCGCGCAGCGGTGATCCCGCTTGCGTGCCATTGCATGGGCACCGCCGGTGTGACGGCTGTCCTGCCATTCCCCGGGGCTGTTAGAATGACCGGCAGTCATAACGCCCCGAGGAGAATAGTCGTGCTTGATGTTTATTACTGGACGACGCCTAACGGCCACAAGATCACGATTTTCCTCGAAGAAACACAGACCCCCTACCGCATCGTTCCGGTCAACATTTCCAAGGGCGAGCAATTCAATCCGGAATTCCTCAGGATCTCGCCGAACAACCGCATCCCGGCACTCGTCGACGACGCGCCGGCCGGCGGCGGCAAACCGGTGTCGGTGTTCGAGTCGGGCGCGATCCTGCTTTATCTTGCCGAGAAGACCGGGAAGTTTCTGCCGGCCGATCTGCGCGGCCGCACCGACGTTCTGCAGTGGCTGTTCTGGCAGATGGCGGGCCTCGGCCCGATGGCGGGGCAGAACCATCATTTCGCCCACTATGCGCCGGAAAAAATTCCCTACGCGATCGAGCGCTACCTGCAGGAAACCAATCGGCTGTACGGCGTGCTCAACAAGCGCCTCGCCGACCGCGAGTTCATCGCCGGCGAATACTCGATCGCCGACATGGCCTCGTATCCGTGGATCGTGCACTGGAAGCGCCAGCAGCAGAACCTCGATGATTTCCCGCACCTGAAGCGCTGGTTCGAGCTCATCCGCGCGCGGCCGGCTGTCGTCAAAGCCTACGCGCTGGCCGAGAAGATCAACACCGTGTCCACGGTGACAGAGGAAGCCAAGGCGCTGCTGTTCGGGCAGACGGCGAAACGACTCGGGCTTTGAACGCCGACGAATATTGACGTATTTCGGGTCGGGTCGCCGGTCCGCGACCCGACATCAGCGCAGCGCTGATGTCGTTTCGCTCAACAAGCTGAAGCAATTGCCGACGACGGCCCATGACTGCCGATCTCCTTGCCGGATTCCTGTCCGGCGCCGCCCTGATCATCGCCATCGGCGCGCAGAACGCCTTCGTCCTGCGCCAGGGTATTCGGCGCGAGCACGTGTTGATTATCGTTCTCGTCTGCGCCGGCGCGGACGGGCTGTTGATCGCGGCGGGGATCGCCGGCCTCGGCGCGCTGATCCGGTCGCTGCCGATTGTCCTCGACATCGCGCGTTATGGCGGCGCCGTTTTCCTGCTCGCCTATGGCATGGCGGCGACGCGGCGCGCGTTGCGTGCGCGCCAACTGATCGTCGATGTCGGCGCCGGCGCTTCGCTCGCTGCCGCGCTGAGCACCTGCCTGGCTTTCACTTTCCTCAACCCGCATGTGTATCTGGATACGGTGATCCTGCTCGGCTCGCTGGCCAGTCAGCGCGGCGACGACGAACAATGCGGCCGCTGGGTTTTCGGCGCCGGCGCGATGGCGGCCAGCTTCGTCTGGTTCTTCGCATTGGGCTACGGCGCCCGGCTGCTCGGCCCGCTGTTCGGCAGGCCCGGCGCGTGGCGCGTCTTCGACGCGCTGATCGCCTTGATCATGTTCGGGCTGGGAATCGCGCTGCTGGCGGCTTAGCCCGGCCTGACCCGCCATGGTTTGCGTTTTCCTGCCGTTCAAACCGACTTTCTTTGCCAGCGCTAGGGCATACACGCCGGTGCCGATTCGAGTTCGTAGTGCTGCACTGTCGGCTCGAATTCAAGCAGGAATTCCTTGTCCTCCGGGTAATACTTCGCGCGCGCGACATCCTCGCCGGCGAAGGCCCGGATCGCTTCAAGGTTCTCCCAGTGCGTGACGGTCAGGAAGTGTGCGTCCTCTCCATCGATGCGGCGAAGCAGAAAGACCCCGCGGTTGCCCGGCGTATCCTGATAATCCGGAATTGCCCGCGCGCGCAAGAAGGCGAGGTAGGCGTCCGCATCCTCTGCGCGTGTTCTGCCATGCCAGATCCGCACGATCATTGCGGCTCCTCTCTTCTTGCGACCGGCATAAAGGGAGATAAGCGATTAACGCACCGGCGCCCTGCACAAGCTCGATTAGATCGTCGCCTATCCGCTATCGTTATGCAAATCAAGAAGCAAAGGGTCTGATCCAGTACTGCCAGGTATAGATGAGGGTGAGCGCGATCCCCACGGCGATCACCATGCCGCGCAGCCATGCCAACGGCATGCGCTTCGCCACGCGCGCGCCGATGAAGCCGCCGGCCGTGGCGCCAAAAGCACAGACGATCGTTTGCGCCCAGGCAATGCCGCCTTGACTCAGGAACACCAGGAAAACGCTGGCGATGATCAGCACCGCAAGATAGTTCTTGATCGCGTTGTTCTGCTGGATATCCTGGTAGCCCATCAGGCTGAGCGTGGCCATTACCATGAGGTTCACTCCGCCGCCGAAGAAGCCGCCGTAACAGGTGACCACGCCCAAACCGAGCGCCGATGCCCAGCGGCGGCCAGTGCGCGCCTCTGCCGGCGCGCGGCGCGCCTGCACCTGGCGCGACACCCAATGGCGCACCCGTTCGGCGTAGGCAAAAAGCAGCGTGGCGAAGAGCACCAGCAGCGGCAGCAGGCGCGCGAAACCGGCATTGCCTATCCACAGCAACAAGCCCGCGCCGCATCCGCTGCCGGTCAGCGTAACCACCGACAGGAAGGGCAGCTGCGCGCGCACCACGTGCAACTCCTGCCGATAGGCGAACGCCGCCATGCCGTTGCCCGGCCACAAGCCGACGTTGTTGGACGCGCTGGCCAGTGCCGGCGGCACACCGCAGGCGACGAAAGCCGGGTAACTGAAGAAGGTGCCGCCGCCGGCGATGGCGTTGACAAATCCGGCGGCGATGGCCGCCGTCAGGATGAAAGCATAAGGAGAAAGCGCGAACCAGCTGGTCTCAGGCACTGCGGTTCATCCGGTGTTGGACGCGACAGCCGGCATGGCTGGCGAATCGTGCAGGCTTGCCCATCATTGCCTCGTTGGAAAAAGGAATGCAGGGCCGTAAAGCACTGCGATCGGACGCCATTCTAATTTGCCGCGCTCGGGATAGCCACGCGCATCGACACGATCGCCGTCGCGAGGCTTCGCAATCGACGCGAGATTGGTTATTCTGCGCAGCATGAGTACTTCCCGCATGCCTGCCCTGTACCTGCCGCACGGCGGCGGCCCGTCGTTCTTCATGAGCGGCGAACGCAAACGGCGTTATCAGGCAACCGAAAATTTCCTGCGCGATATTCGCGGCCTGCTGCCCGCGCCACCGTCGGCGATCCTGATCGTCAGCGCGCACTGGGAAGCCGCGCCGCCCGCCTTGACCGGCGGCGCCAAGCCCGAATTGATCTACGACTACTACGGCTTCCCGCCCGAGACTTACGCGCTGCAATACAAGGCGCCGGGCGATCCGGCGCTGGCGCGGCGCGCCGCCGCGCTGCTCGCGCAGGCGGGACACCCGGCGACGGTCGACGCGCAGCGCGGCTGGGATCACGGCGTGTTCATTCCGCTCAAGGTGATGTTCCCCGACGCCGATGTTCCGGTCGTCGCGATGTCCCTGCACGCCAGCCTCGATCCAGCGCTGCATTGCGAACTCGGCGCGGCGCTCGCCAGCTTGCGCGACGAAGGCGTGCTGATCGTCGGCGCCGGCATGAGCTACCACAACCTGCAGGACTTCGCCGCTTGCGCGCCGGCGTCCTTCGCTTTCCACGACTGGCTCGACGGCGCGCTCGGCGGCCGCCGCGACGAACGCAACCGCAATCTCGCCGGCTGGCGCAGCGCGCCCGGCGGGCTCGCCTCGCATCCGCGCGAAGAGCACCTGCTGCCGCTGATGGTGGCCAGCGGCGCCGGTTCGGACCTGCCGGCGCGCCGACTGTGGCGCGGCACGGTCGGCCCGAGCTGTCTGGCAGCATGGGCCTTCGATTAGGGCAGGCAGCGCATGCACCGCTTCTTCGCCAATCGCTGGAGCCGAATCGGCATCGCCCTCGCCGTCCTCGGCTGGAGTCCGCTGTTGCTCGTCATCCTGCTCGCCGCGCTCGGCCTCTGGCCCGACCCGAACCCGAATCCGGTCGGCCCCGGCCTGCTCTTCTTCCTGACCTTCTGGCCGGCCGCCATTTGCCTCGGCATCGGCGCCTACCAGACACGACGCAAGCGATCATGAATGAATTTGCGACACAGCCGACCGGCTGGCCATCGGAGAAGCACGATGTGGGATGAACGATACAGCGCCGAAGGCTACGCCTACGGCACCACGCCGAACGAGTTCCTGGCCGCGAACGTCGGCCGGATTCCGAAAGGCAAGGTGCTGAGCCTCGCCGAGGGTGAAGGACGCAACGCCGTTTTCCTGGCGCGACTGGGCTACTCGGTGACCGCCGTCGACGCCTCCCGGGTCGGTCTGGACAAAGCGAGGAAACTGGCCGCGGAGAACGGCGTCGAGATCGAGCTCATTCACGCCGACCTCGCGACTTTCGATTTGGGCGAGAATCAATGGGACGGCATCGTTTCCATCTTCGTGCCCCTGCCCTCCGCCCTCAGAAAAGCGCTGCACGGAAAAGTCGTCGCCGCTCTCAAGCCCAAGGGCGTCTTCCTGCTCGAGGCGTATACGCCCGAGCAGATCAAGCATGGCACGGGCGGCGGCAAATCGGTCGATATCATGCAGTCGGCAGAATCATTGCGCAGCGAGCTGGCCGGTCTCGAGTTCAGGCATCTCCTCGAACTCGAGCGCGAGGTGATCGAAGGCGTCTATCACACCGGCATCGGCGCCGTGGTTCAGCTCATCGCCGCGAAGACGACGTAAGTAGGGCGCCGGTCAAATCTTCCGGTAGCGGTCGGCCCGGTCATCGTGGGGAAGAACGCCGGGAGGCGCAGAATGCGCTCCCGGCGCTTGCGCTGCCGGCTCAGGCGCCCTTGGGCGCAGTGAAGACCATCGGTTGCGGCGCTTGCCCCTTGTACTTCTCGACGTCGCCGACTGCGGTCAGGGCGCAACAGCCCTGCGCCAGCCTCGAGGTGCCGATGTCGAGGGTCAACACATTGACGTCGCCGTAGCGGCAGAGGCTGCCGGGCTTGCCCGGGTCGACCGGGTCGTACCAGCCGCCTTCGCTGATGCGGATGACGCCGGGCCGGATGTTGTCGGTGACCCTGGCGCCGGCGAGGATCTGGCCGCGGTCGTTGAATACCCGCACCACGTCGCCGTCCTTGATGCCGCGCGCCTTGGCGTCCTTGCTGTTGATCAGGCAGGGCTCGCGGCCGGCGACCGCGTAGCTCTCGCGCATGACGGTGCCGCACAGCTGCGAATGCAACCGGCCTTTCGGGTGGTTCGACGCGATATGCAGCGGGAATTTCGTGGTCGGCCCGCCGAGGCGCTCGACCGGCTCCA
>CAIXAY010000426.1 GCA_903917505.1 uncultured beta proteobacterium
AGCGTGTGAACGCGACTGTTTGCACGATTCAAATTTTTCCACCACAACCCCCTTTTCAAAAGGATAGAAATCTTGAGTGCTCTTGCCTGGAGTGCGCTGAGCACAGCTGGCCAATCGAAGTCATCGGATGCTCCATGGAAACGCTGATTCAATCGGTCGCCCCGGTGCAAGGCGGCGTCCTGTTTTTTTTGATTCTTCTGGCGCTGCAGTCGCTTCGCTCAGCACCCGGACCCGATCCGCGCTTCTCCGGTGGGGACAGCCTTCGCCCCATGCTCCGACCTTGTGGCGCGTGCCGAACGAACACGATGCTGGTATGGTATGGCAATTAGAATGGGCGCGCAAGCTCGATTTCCGTCGCCGTAGATTCGTTCCGCAACCCCTCGTTGATCCGCTTCCATACTCGAGCTCAAAAAGAGCTCGCTTGGCTGACGGTTTTGGCAATCGCTTCTTGTATGGTAGAATGGGCGACCAGCCATTGTGGTCAACGGAATTCCAAGGAGAGATAGATGAAAATTGTCAGTGCCGAAGTCATTGTCTGTTGCCCCGGCCGCAACTTCGTGACGCTGAAGATCACGACCGACGAGGGCGTGACCGGACTCGGCGACGCGACGCTGAACGGCCGCGAGCTGGCCGTGGCTTCCTACCTCAAGGATCACTTGTGCCCGCTGTTGATCGGCCGTGATCCGCACAAGATCGAAGACATCTGGCAGTACCTGTACAAGGGCGCTTACTGGCGGCGGGGCCCGGTCACCATGTGCGCCATCGGCGCCGTCGATGTGGCGCTCTGGGACATCAAGGGCAAGGTCGCGAATATGCCGGTCTATCAGTTGCTCGGTGGCGCTTCGCGCGAGCACGTGATGGTCTATTGCCACGCCACCGGCCGTGACATTCCGGAAACGCTCGACGCCTTTGCCAGGTATCAGGCCAAGGGCTTCAAGGCCCTGCGTGCCCAGTGCGGGGTGCCCGGCATGAAATCGGTATACGGCGTTTCCAAGGGCGGCGCCTACGAACCGGCGACCAAGGGCTGGCCGGAAGAGCAATCGTGGTCGACTGAGAAGTATCTCGATTACATTCCCAAGCTCTTCGCCGCCGTGCGCGAAAAGTTCGGTTTCGAGCCGCACCTCTTGCACGATGTGCATCACCGCCTGACGCCGATCGAGGCGGCGCGCCTCGGCAAGTCGCTCGAGGCCTACCGGATGTTCTGGATCGAAGACCCGACGCCCGCCGAGAACCAGGAAAGCTTCCGCCTGATTCGCCAGCACACCGTCACGCCGCTGGCCGTCGGCGAGGTGTTCAATACCATCTGGGATTGCAAGCAGCTGATTGAAGAGCAGCTGATCGACTACATCCGCATGACCATCGCCCATTCCGGCGGCATCACGCACATGCGCCGTATCGCCGATTTCGCCGCGATGTACCAGGTGCGCACCGGCTCGCATGGACCGTCGGACCTGTCGCCGGTGTGCATGGGCGCGGCTCTGCACTTCGACCTGTGGGCGCCGAACTTCGGCATGCAGGAGTACATGGGCTATCCCGAGCCGGCGATGGAAGTCTTCAAGTGCGGCTGGTCGTTCAACGACGGCTTCATGCATCCGGGCGACAAGCCGGGCCTCGGTGTCGAGATCGACGAGGAACTGGCGAAGAAGTACCCGTACGAACCGGCGTACCTGCCGGTCGCGCGACTCGAAGACGGCACCTTGTGGAACTGGTGAGCGACAGGCGATTCCGAAACTTTACGAGACAGAAAAAATGCTACGTGTCCCCTTTGCAACAATGCAGCAGGTGGTCGCCGAAGCCTTGATCAAGGCCGGCATGAACGAAACCGACGCGCGGACCTGTGCCCGCATTCACAGCGAGTCGAGCTGTGACGGCGTCTACTCGCACGGCCTCAACCGCGTCGCGCGTTTCGTCGATTACATCCAGCGCGGCTGGGTCGATATCAAGGCCAAGCCGTCGCTGGTGAAGAAGCTCGGCGTCATCGAGATTCACGACGGCAAGCAGGGCGTCGGCATTCTCAATGCGTTTTATGCCGCGGATCGCGCGATGGCGATTGCGGCCGAGCAGGGGGTCGGCATCGTCGCCTTGCGCAACACCACGCACTGGATGCGTGGCGGCACCTACGGCTGGTACGCTGCCGACCGCGGCTTCATCACCATCGCCTGGACCAACACCGAATCGTGCATGCCGGCCTGGGGCGGCAAGAATACGCGCCTTGGCAACAATCCCTTTGTCATGGCCGTGCCGCGCCAGAAAGGCCACATCGTCCTCGACATGGCGATGTCGCAATACTCGTACGGCAAGCTCGGCGTGACCCGTCTCAAGGGCGCGCAACTGCCATACCCGGGAGGTTTCGATAAGGACGGCAAGCTGACTTCGGAGCCGGGTCCGATCGAGCAATCGATGCGCATCCTGCCGGCCGGGTACTGGAAGGGTTCCGGTTTCGCAATCCTGCTTGACACGCTCGCTGCGGTGCTCTCCGAAGGGTTAGCAACCAACGAGATCGACAAGATCCAGCGCGGCAGTTGCACCGGCTGTTCGCAGATTTTCATCATCATCGATCCGCGCCAGCTCGGCGGCGAGGAATTCACCAACCAGGTCGCCGATGGCGTCGCCGACTACGTGAATTCATCGACGCCGGCCGAAAACAACAACGAGGTGCGCTATCCCGGAGAATCGACGGTGCGTACCCGCAAGGACCATCTGGCCAACGGCGTTTTGGCGGACGAAGGCGTGTGGGCCGAGGTGCTGGCGCTCGCCGGCCGGAGCGCCTGATTTTCGACGCGCGTCCCGCTGACGCAGGCCGGGTCGCTTAGGCCGGGTCGAACAGGTCGGGAAAGCGCGCCGCAATATTCGGCAGCGAGACCATGATTTCGCGCAAATGGCTGCGCGTTGCCGCTGCCGCCGCGGTCGGGTCGCCCGCTTCGATGCCGTCGACCATGCGCGCGTGTTGCTCGATGATCAAGGGCGTCGGCGTGGCATCGTCAAGGCTCAAATAGCGGATGCGATCCATTTGCGCCTTGATGCTTTCGATGACCCGCCAGGCATGGGCGCGGCCGACCGAAAGCGCGAGCGTGCGATGGAATTCCTCGTCGAGCGCCAGAAACTCCTCGCTGTGTCCATGCGCCACCTGCTTTTGCCGCTCGATCAGCGCGCGCATTGCCTTGATCGCCGCCGGCGAAGCCATGCTCGCGGCTTCCTGTGCCACGGCCACCTCGATGGCTTCGCGCACGAAACGCGCGTCAAGCACGTCGGCGACGGATATCTTGACGACAAAGGTTCCGCGTTGCGGCTGAATGACGACGAGGCGTTCCTCGGCGAGTTTGATGAAAGCTTCGCGCACCGGTTGCCGGCTGGTCGAGTACTGGCGCGCAATTTCAGATTCCGATAGCGCCTGGCCCGGGTGCAGTTCGCCGCGCACGACGGCGCCGCGCAAATGGCGATAGAGCTGCGTGCTGATCGAAAGCGGCTCGACTTGCTGGAAGGCGCGCAGGGCTGGTTTCCGGATTCTGACACTGGCTGGCATGGCGATTTGCCTTTGCATGATTGAACCGGCTGTTCCGGCCATTCTACCATACATGTACATGCAGCGTCCGCCTATGTCGTGCTGTCGCCGCCGGCCTGGCCGGCGGCACCGTTCTTGCCTGTTGTCGAAGGCGATCCGGAGACTGTGCAAGTCAGGGCACCTGCCGTCTTCGGTCGGCATGATGAAAGGAGAAGCTCATGACTCATAAACTCGCAATATGCCGTTTCGTTCTGGCTGGCGCGCTGGTTCCCGTGGCGGCTGCCTATTTGGCCGAAATGGACAGCACGGGCCACAGAACGTCGACCTATCTCAATCATCGCTTTCGACGCCTAATTCGCGCTCTTCATCGACGCCACGGTCAGCGTGTGTAGCCGTAACGTCGGATTGGACGAGGCCGCGCCGCAAGGCAGTCCGTTCTTCCCAAGTTGCGCCCAGGAGATCTTCAATGCCAACACGCCGCAATCCACGTCCCGACGTCTTGCCCAATTTGCCCGATCCAGTCGACCCCGACGTTCCCGACCTGCCCGGTCCCGACCAGCCGCAGCAGCCTGACTTGCCTGAGCAGCTGGACGAAGCGCCGCCGCTCAGGGAGCGGACAGCGGGCGCGCAAATTCAGTCCGATGGTGTTCGACGGTACTCGCCGTCGGGCTAGGGCGACGCCGTCGCCGGCCATGAGCGGCGGGCGCTGACGCAGACCGCGCCGGCCTCTGCTAGCATGTCCGCATGTCGGCTTTCCTCGTCACTTCCCGCCCCGCCGCCGCAGCCGTCGCGCGCGACGCATGGGAGCGCCTGTGTCCGCCCGGCGATCCTTTTCTCAACGCCGATTTCCTGGCCGTCCTCGAACGCCATGGAACGGCGGGCCGCGCGCTCGGCTGGGTGGCGAATCACCTGGTGGCGAGCGCCGCGGACGGTGAAATCGTCGGCCTGCTGCCGCTCTACCGGCGCTTCAATTCGCACGGCGATTTCATTCACGACTGGTCGTGGGCAGCGGCGTATCAGCAGGTCGGTCGGGTCTATTACCCGAAACTCCTGAGCGGCATTCCGCACACGCCGGCAGCCGGCCCGCGCTTGCTGGTCAGGCCCGGGGCCGATGCGCCGGCGATACGGCGCGCGTTGATCGACGGCGCGCATGCCGTCGCTAGCGAATGCGGCGCGTCGTCGTGGCATGTCGCGTTTCCGGGCGATGATGACCGGGAGGCGTTGCAGGAGGCCGGTCTGCTGACCAGCCACAACGTGCAATTCCACTGGCTGGCCGGCGACTGCGGCGACTTCGACGGCTATCTCGCCACCTTCACCGCCGAGAAGCGGCGCAAGGTCAGGGCCGAGCGGCGGCGTGTGCGCGAGAGCGGACTCTCGATCGAGGTCCGCCATGGCGACGAAATCGACCCCGCCGAATGGCCGCTGCTGCACGCGCTCTATGCCTCGACCTTCGACAAGTTCGGCAACTACGCGGTGTTCTCGCCGGCCTGTTTCGCCGACCTGGCGCGCACGCTCGGCCGGCGCATGGTGGCCTTCATCGCCCGTGACGGGCGCGAGCCGGTTGCGCTGTCGCTTTGTTTCCGCAGCAACGAGGCGCTCTACGGACGTTACTGGGGATGCCGCGGCAACTACCACAGCCTGCATTTCGAACTGTGTTTCTATCAGGGTATCGCCTACTGCTTGCGCGAAGGGCTGCGCCGTTTCGAGCCGGGCGCGGGCGGCGAGCACAAGATCGCGCGCGGCTTCACGCCGACCGTCGTGCATTCGCTGCACTGGATCGCCGACCCGGCGATGCGCACGCTGATCGCCCGCCACCTCGAGGCGCAGGGCAGCGCGGTCGAAGCCTACCGCGACGAAGCGGCCGAACACCTGCCTTTCCACGCTGCGCCCTGATTTTCGCCACGTGCTATTCCGGCCTGAGTCCTTTGGCGCGCAGCCAGTCGGCGTTGAACAGTCGCTGAAAATATAGCGCGCCGCGATCGCAGAGCAAGGTGACGACGGTGTGTCCGGGCCCGAGTTCGCGCGCCACGCGCACGGCCGCCGCGACGTTGATGCCGCTCGAACTGCCGACGCACAGGCCTTCCTCGCGCAGCAGCCGATAAACCATGCTGACCGCGCTCTGGTCGTCGATCTGCACGGCATCGTCGATCGGCGTGCCTTCGAGATTCGCCGTGACGCGCGAAGTGCCTATGCCTTCGCTGATCGAGCTGCCTTCGGCCTTGAGCTCGCCGGTTTTCACCCAGCTGTACAGCGCGCTGCCCTGCGGGTCGGCGAGAACGATGCGCACCGCGCCGCGCTCCTTGAGAAAGCGCGCGACGCCGGCCAGCGTCCCGCCGGTGCCGGTGGCGCAAACGAAAACGTCGATGCGGCCGGCGGTATCGCGCCAGATTTCCGGCCCGGTTGTCTCGTAGTGCGCCTGGCGATTGACGACGTTGTCGAACTGGTTGGCCCAGATCGTGTTGGCGGGCGATTCGGCGGCCAGCCGCGCGGCGATCTTCTGGTAGTTGTCCGGATCGGCGTAGGGCTTGGGCGGCACCGGCCGCACCTCGGCGCCGAGCACGCGCAGCAATTCGATTTTCTCCGGCGACTGATTGTCGGGAATGACGATGAGGCAGCGGTAGCCGCGCGCAGCGCAGAGGTGCGCGAGGCCGATGCCGGTGTTGCCCGCCGTTCCTTCGACGACCGTGCCGCCGGCGCCGAGCAGGCCGCGCCGCTCGGCATCGGCGATGATGTAAAGCGCGGCGCGGTCCTTGACCGAACCGCCGGGATTCATGAACTCGGCCTTGGCGAGAATTTCGCAGCCGGTTTCGGCGCTCAGGCGGGTAAGGCGAATCAGCGGCGTGTTGCCGATGATGCCGGCGAAGCCGGCGCGGACCGGCTTGCCCGGGCGCTGCATCGATGTCCGATCAGCGTGCGCTGGCGCTTCAGTGGCCGCCGCTCGCCGACTTGGGCTGCGGCACGATGCGCAGGTAGGGGCGCGGCGCCTTCCAGCCGTTCGGATACTTGGCGCGCGCCTCCTCGTCCGGCACCGACGGAACGATGATCACGTCGTCGCCCTGTTTCCAATTGACCGGCGTCGCCACCTTGTGCATGGCGGTGAGCTGTAGCGAATCGAGCACGCGCAGCAATTCGTCGAAGTTGCGCCCGGTGGCCATCGGATAGGTGAGCATCAGCTTGATCTTCTTGTCCGGACCGACGATGAACACCGAGCGGATCGTCGCGTTGTCCTGCGCCGTGCGCGGCTTGCCGTCGCCGCTGGCATTGGGGTGGATCATGTCGTACAGCTTGGCGACCTTGAGTTCGGGATCGCCGATCAGCGGGTAATTGACCTTGCATTGCTGGGTTTCTTCAATGTCGCGCATCCAGCGTTCGTGATCGCCGACCGGGTCGATGCTCAAGCCGATGATCTTGGTGTTGCGCTTGTCGAATTCGGGTTTCAGCTTGGCCATGTAGCCGAGTTCGGTCGTACAGACCGGCGTGAAATCCTTGGGATGCGAAAACAGGATGGCCCATCCGCTGCCTATCCATTCGTGAAAGCTGATCTTTCCTTGCGTCGTCTCGGCGGTAAAGTCGGGAGCTTCGTCTCCTAAGCGTAAAGACATCGAATACCTCCTCAGTGTCATTCAATCGATTGAGCCTGAGCTGTCCATGCATCATGGCGGCCAGCCTGTAAGGATCTGCGCGAAATGCGCCGCAGGAAAATTTAGATAAGCCGAGCGGCGCTTAAGTTCAGGGGCCCGGCACGGCATCGCGTGTCGGGCGTTCGCTGACGCTGTTGCGTCTGCCGAACGGCCCCGACGGCGAGAAATTCACCCAGTGTCATGCCGGCACCCAAGATATCCGCAGGATGCATTTGTACGGCAAAGGGGGCGCAATGGATGGAGATTTCCTCGCCAGGCGCGCTGCTCGACGCGGCGCACTTGGGTTGCATCGAACCGCATCCCTGGAATGCGCGGATCGCGGGTCGCGACGAACGTCCAGGCCTCATGATCCAGGGCCGCGACCGCGACTTGCCGCTGCCCTGGGTGCGCATCCGGTCTGGTGCTCGCGGTGCTCGATGAAATGGGCCTTGCGGCTTGTCGAAGGCCAGCGGGGGCAAGGTTTTCATCATCAATAGCTGCAATTCTGCGCGATAAATATTCGGTGTCGGCCGTTAATCGCGCAAAAAGCAGGCGATCTGTATTTTGAGATGCCAAAGCCACGCCTATCATGCGCGAACTCTGAAGCGGCACTTCCGAAAATATTATGACAACGCAATCATTTCGCCGGGGGAAATCAATGTCGCCACAAGTACAACTTATGCGAAGGACCGTCTCATGAAACGCGTGATTGACTGGTATTTCAAGCTGCTGAAATTTATGGTGACTTTTTTCATTGGGTCGATGGTCGTGTTGGTGTTTACCAACGTCGTGCTGCGTTATGCGTTCAATTC
>CAIXAY010000427.1 GCA_903917505.1 uncultured beta proteobacterium
AGCTGGACGTAGCCCTTGATTTCGATATCGTGGCGGCCGGGCTTGAGAGCTGCCACGTAATGGTATCGAAGGCCCTCGATGATCTGCACCACCAGCGGGACAACATAGGGTGCGTGGCGCTCCGCAGCTTGCTCGACCGGATCGAGCAAGGGGTTGCAGTCTTGGCGCTCTATGGCGCCGACAGCCCGCACATGGCGCGCCTGTGCTGGCGAGCCGCCCTGAGAGATCGGCGCCGCGGTGTAACGCCCGATGCCTCGGACTGGCTTGTGCCCGATGCCGGCGGCGACGCGACGGGGCCGCTCTACGGCAGTGTTTTGATCGAACATGCTGACGGCCGGCGCGAGATGCACTTCGATGTTGCGGCCGGCGACGATGACGAGCCGCCCCGCGCGGCGTGAATGAGGTAGGCCAATGTCGGACATCGCAACGCTCGGGATTCAAGTCGATTCTTCGCAAGTCGATCGCGCTCGCGGCTCACTGCAAGACTTCGCTCATTCGTCGCAGGATGTGACGCGCGCGATTCAGCAGCTCGCGGCGGCTCAAGAACAAACGAACCGCCTCCTGTCCGAGCACGGCCGCACACTCGACGATATCAACTCGAAAACTTCCAGTTACGTCACGACGCTTGCCAAGCTCGCGACCGGCGCCGCTGCGTTAGTTGGTGTGTACGAAGCTGCCTCCGGCGCCATCAAGCTCGCGAACGACGGGATGGAAGCGCAGCTATCAATCACTGAAAAGGTGGGCGACAGCCTGCGGTCTCTGAGCCTGTACGGCCGTGATGCATTCCAGTTCATGAGCGATGGCGCGATCAACGCACAGCGCAGTCTATCGACACTGGCGATGACGTTGGGCACTACCGGCTCACAGCTAGCTACGATGCAGCAGTCGTTTGCTACGCTCGGTGCGTCTCCAGGACAGAGCAACACCGCTTTCGGCACGATATCCAGCATTCTGAGCGGCAGCAGCGGTAGCGACATAGCCGGACGCAGTACTCTCGGACAACTTGGCATAGCTACTAGCGGGGACCCCACCGAGATTGCGCGTCAGGTAGTCACGGCGCTCCAGCACATGCAAGCTGGTCCCGGCCGCAACGCCATTGCCCAGCAGTTCGGTGTCGGCGACTTGGCGAACGATCCCTATTCGCGCGCGACCGCGCCGACCGCCCTTGAGCAATTCAATCTGCAGCAGCAAGAGGCGAATGCTGCCGCCGAGCGCGCCGCTCAGTTGCGCCGCGACGAGGTGAACAGGCAGATCGAGACGACGCGCCAGCAGACGCCTATCGCGTCCATGCTCAGCCCAGCCCAGCGGGCCATGCTTGGCACCGATATGACGACGGCGCTTGAAGCGTACCGCACCGGGGGCATCGGCGCCGGCATCTCGACGGCGTGGCAGGGATTGCGCGCATACGCGCTTGGCGGGAGCGCCCCGGGCTCGCCGCAGACGAGCGGCGTTCAAGGCTGGACGGATCCTTACACCGGACAGACATACGGCGAGCCGCTGACGCATCCCGGCTCGGCCAATCCGCAGTCGCTCGACGCGGGTACGCCGCCGCCGATCAATTACGCGGGCGGCTATAGCGCGCTTGCCGGCATAGGCATCAACGGGCCGGCCGGCGCCGCGGGTGCAACCGACACGTACCAGCAGCTCCTCGAGAACCAGCAGAAGCTCGGCATCACGACCGCTCAGCTTGACCAGGCTTTTGCCAAGCTCACAGACGGCGTGTTCGGCGCGCAAGGCCCGGTGAATGAGCTGAC
>CAIXAY010000428.1 GCA_903917505.1 uncultured beta proteobacterium
AGCCGCAAAGCGGCTTTGCGCTATAATTCATCGCTTCGCCGCCGCAAAGCGACGAAGAAAAAGTGCAAGGGTGCCGCTACGCAGAGCATTCGATTTTCTCTGCCGCGGTTAAACGGGAAGCAGGTGCGTGTCCGCAAGACATCATGCCTGTGCTGCCCCCGCAACGGTAAGCGAGTGAGGGTGTGTCGGCAAGCCACTGGGCGCAAGGCCTGGGAAGGCGACACATCAAGACTCGTGAGCCCGGATACCGGCCTGCGCACAAATAGACGGAAGTGCCGCGGGGAGGCGGACACGGAATGCACAGCGCATTTTCTCAGGGCGCGCCCATCTCGGCGGTTTTCTCTCTTCGCGCAATTCCGATTTTTGTTCGCCGGTTTGCGGGGACGCTAGCCGGCCGTCGGGAGAATACCGAAATGCATCCACGTTATCCGTTAACCGCACTTGCCCTTGCCTTGTTCGCCGCTTTTCCAACCGTCGCCGCCGAAAGCGGCTCCGATGCGATCGTTGTCACCGCCACCCGATTCAACCAGGCCGATCCGGGCATCCCGGCCAACATCAGTGTCATTACCCGGCAGGACATCAGCAACAGCGCCGCGCAAAGCCTGCCCGACGTGCTCAGCACGCGCGCCGGCATCGTCGTCAGCGAGGTTGGCGGCGGTTCGATGGGCCGCAATGCGACCGTCGACATGCGCGGCTTCGGCGCAACGGCGAGCAGCAATACCCTGATCCTCGTCGACGGCCTGCGCGTCAATCCGGTCGACTCGGGGACCATCAACTGGTCGTCGATTCCACTCGAAAGCGTCGATCGCATCGAAATCATCCGCGGCTCGGGAACCGTGCTCTACGGTGACGGCGCGACCGGCGGCGTGGTCAACATCATCACCAACAAATCCGGACTGCCGGTCGCCGGCGTGACGGCGACCCTGGGCAGTTACGGCTACAAGGGCACCGACCTGCAACTGGCCAACGGCAACGACAAGGCCTACTACAACCTCTTCGTCAATTACGCCGACAGCGACGGCTACCGGAAGAACAGCCAGCAGGACCAGAAAGCGGCGAGCGGCCGCATCGGTTGGCTGCTCGATCGTGGCGAGGTATTTACCGACTTCGCGGTCTACAAGGAATCCGACGGGCAGCCTGGTTCGATTTTTACCACGGCTTACCGCGATGATCCGCGCAGCACGCGCACCCCTTTCAATACGGAAGCGCGCGACGGCTACCGTTTCCGTCCGGGCGTCTCTTATCGTTTGAACGACCGCCTGACCCTTGAAGCGGAGGTCGCGTTCGATCATCAGAAACTCGACGCGAATTTCGTTTCGAACAATAGCGCCAGCGACCGCGTCCGCGACACCACGTCGCTGACGCCACGCCTGCGCTGGCGTCATGATCTAGGCAGCCTGCCCAGTGAGACGGTGTTCGGCTTCGACTACTACGACGGCAAGGTCGATTCGGAAAACACCGGTTTTGCCAATCAGGGGGCTTCCCAGCAAAGCTCGGCAATCTATCTGCAAAACATCACCAAGCTTGTGTCGGACCTGAGCATGACGCTCGGCGGCCGTAGCCAGCGGGTGGATCAAAAGGCTCATCAAGATGCGTATTCGCTGGGATTCTTCCCTTCGGCCGCTGTGCAAGGTGACGCTGTACGGACACGGGATGCCTACGATATCGGCCTGGCCTACGCGCGGGACGGCTGGCGGATTTACGGGAAGACCGGCACCACCTTTCGCTTTGCCAATCTGGATGAACTCTTCGGTTACGACCCGGCCAGCTATGCCCCCGTATTCGCCGGCGACCTCAAGCCGCAGCACGGGCGAATCAACGAACTCGGCGGCAATTTTGCCATCGCTTCGGCGACTGTCCGCGCATCCGTCTACCAGCTGGATCTGACGGACGAAATTGCCTACGATGGTTCGGCCAATGCCAACCTGGATCCGACACGGCGCAATGGCGCCGAACTCGAGGCCGACTGGAAGATTGCCAATGCCTGGCAGGCCAAGGCCTCCTACGCCTACACCGATGCAAGGTTTCGCAGCGGCAGCTTCTCGGGAAATGAAATACCCCTCGTGCCGCACAACCAGGGCAGCGCTCAATTGATCTGGAATACCGGCCGTACAGGCAGCTATTCGGCCATAGCACGGTATGTCGGAGAACGTCGCTACGGCACTGATTTTGCCAATGCACAGGGAATGCTATCTGCATACACAACGCTCGATTTGCAAGCTGTCTGGAATCTCAAGCCTTGGAAGATCACAGCGAAACTCTTGAATGCCCTGGACGAGAAGTATGCTTCAACGGCCGGTTATTCAAGCTTCTACAACGACCACTACTACTATCCGGCAGACGGCCGCGGCGCCTTCGTTTCGGCGCGCTACGACTTCTGAGCATTAAATGCCGACCCGCCGCCGCGCCCTGCTCATCCTCGCCGCCCTCGCCGCGCTGGCGCTGGCGAGCATGGCGTTGGCGCTGGTGGTCGGCAGCATCAACATCCCGATCAGCGAAGTCGTCGCGACGCTGTTTGCGCGGCCGGACAGCATGCCGGCTGAAGTCGTGCTCAGCCTGCGCCTGCCGCGCGCCCTGGCGGGTTTTGCCTGCGGCGGGCTGCTGGCGCTGGCCGGCGCGCTGCTCCAGGTGCTGCTGCGCAATCCGCTCGCCGATCCTTATGTTCTTGGCATTTCAGGCGGCGCCGGAGTCGGCGCTCTGCTGGCCATTCTGTTCGGCTTCGGCCTCGCCGGCATCAACGGCTCGGCCTTTCTCGGCGCGCTCGGCGCGATGCTTCTCGTCTTTGGCTTGGCGCACGGCGACGGCAGCTGGACGCAGACGCGCCTCTTGCTGACCGGCGTCATCGTCGCCGCCGGCTGCGGTGCGGCAGTCGCCCTGATGCTCTCGGTCGCCCCCGACGACAAGTTGCGCGGCATGCTGTTCTGGTTGATGGGCGACCTGTCGCAGGCCAACGATCCGCGCCTGGTGCTCGGCGTCCTCGTCGCCGTGCTGCTCGTTTGCCTGCCTTTCGCGCGCGAATTGAATTTGCTCGCGCGCGGCGCCGACATGGCGCAATCGCTCGGCGTCCAGGTCGCGCCCTTGCGCCGCGGCGTCTATATCGTCGCCTCGCTGGCGACCGCGGCGGCGGTGACGCAAGCCGGTTCGATCGGCTTCGTCGGCCTGATCGTTCCGCACCTCGTGCGCCTGGCCGTCGGCAACGATCAACGGCTATTGCTCGCCGCCTCGGCGCTTGCCGGCGGCAGCCTGCTGGTGATTGCCGACACGCTGGCGCGCGCCATCATCGCGCCGCAGCAGCTGCCGGTCGGCGTGCTCACCGCGCTGATCGGCGTTCCGGTCTTCCTGTTCCTGCTCACCCGTGATCCACAGACGGGGCGCTGAAATGAGTGACAAAATCCCGCTGCTCGAAGCGCGCACGCTGACCGTCGGCATCGGCGGCAAGACCTTTTGCCGCGACCTCGACCTGACCCTGCACGGCGGCGAGCGCCTGGCCATCCTCGGGCGCAACGGTGCGGGAAAGTCGACGCTGCTGTCGGTACTAGCTGGGCTGCGCGCGCCGCAATCCGGCGAAGTGCGCATTGCCGGCGCCGGCTACGCGGCGCTCGGCGCGCGCAAGAGCGCGCTGATCCGCGGCTGGCTGCCGCAGGTGCGCGGGGATGCTTTCGCGTCGACGGTGCTCGAGACGGCGCTGGTCGGCCGCCATCCGCATCTGCCTCGCTGGGGCTGGGAGAGCAGTACGGATGCGAAGATCGTGCGCGATGCGCTGGCCGCGGTCGATCTCGCTGATTTGGAGCAGCGCGACATCCAGACGCTGTCCGGCGGCGAACGTCAGCGTTTGGCGATCGCCACACTGCTCGCGCAAGCGCCGCGGCTTTTCCTGCTCGACGAGCCGATTGCCCACCTCGATTTGAAACACCAGATCGCCATGCTCGAACTCTTCGCCGGCGCGGCGCGCGATTGCGGCGCTGCGGTCGCCATGGTGCTGCACGAACCGGCGCTGGCCTGGCGCTTCTGCGACCGCGCGCTGCTCATCCACGGCGATGGCCGCTGCGAGACCGGAAGCGCCGCTGAAATGCTGACCGCGGACCGCCTGTCGGCGCTCTACCAGTACCCGCTACAGGCACTCGAAAGCGACGGGCGCATCAGCTTCATTCCGCGCTGAAGCGCCGGCAGGGTCCGCTTTTCTTCAGCGCGCGGGGCGAATGCTATTGATCAAGTTCGGCGAGGCGCTTCGCGATGTCCGCTCTGAAAGGCGCGAACACATCGAGCACCAGCGCGTCCTCGTCGAGTGTCTGGATTCGGTGAACGACGTTTTTTGGCACGTAGGCAAATTCGCCCGGCCCCATGGTGCGCACTTCGCCGTCGATTTCCATGAGCATTTTGCCTTTGAGCATGATGGCAATCTGGTCATTCGGATGCGTGTGCGGCTCGGCTTTGAGCCCGGCCACGGCGCCGTGAAGGCCGAGCATCAGGTCGCCCAGGATGATGCCCCGCCGCGTCATCCCCGCGGGGAGCGTCGGCCCCGCTTCATCGTCCTGGGTGATCTCTTCCCATTTGTGAAAATGTGACATCGTCTGGCTGTCCTTGTTTTCTTCCAGTGAGCCCGAGGCGGTCCTGCGCTCAAATGCCATTGGGCTTCAATCAGGCCGTGTTCTCGAGCTGTCGATAAAACTCATATCTCCGTTTCATAACCGAGCGATTTGGCGATCCGGCGCGCGGTATTGAGTTGATGTTCGCGCGAATTCTGCTCGGCGCCTTCCTGGTCCCCGTCGAGTATCGCCCGCAGGATGCCGCGATGCTCGGCGCAAGCCTCCTCGACGCGGCCCGGCAGTTCGAGCGACAGCGCACGGAACTGTTCGCTCTGGTGGTAATACTGCAGCGCCAGGCTTTCGATGCGCGGCGATTGGGCGGCCTGAAAAATAATGTTGTGAAACTGGAAATTACGCTGCAACATCCTCGCGTGATCTTCGCCGGGTTTTTCCATTTGTGTGCACAGTTCGCTCAATTGTTTCTTCTGCGCCGCGCTGATCCGCTTGGTCGCGAGGCGCGCGCAGACTCCGGCAAGCGCTGCGCGGATGTAGTAGACCTCGAGCACTTCTTCGACCGACAGCTTGCGCACAAAAGAACCGCGATGCGGAATATTTTCGACCAGGCCGATCGATACGAGCCGGTTCAGGGCTTCGCGAATCGGCGTTCGGCTGACCCCCAGACGATTCGACAAGATCAGGGTGTTGAGCAAAACCCCCGGCGCCAGCTCTCCGGAAAGAATTTCATCGCGCAGGGTTTCGAAAACGATGTCCTGCATGCTCCGGTAAACGTCGCGGATCGACGAACCCTTGTTCGTTCGCTTGGCGGCGCCAGGATCACGATTGGCGTTCACACGCGATCTCCTTGGCCGCGCAGGCCGTAGTCGTCAACAAAGCGATGACGCACAGTTGGCTTTCTTATATTGGATACAACATACACAATACGGGAACCAGCCGTTTTGTCAAGAGCTCTCTGACGCAGGGGCGATGACTGGTTTTACCGTAGCCGCCGGCAAAGGTTTCTATTGACATTGATCCGCTGGCTGTATATTGTATTTTGGATACAACGACTGCTGGTTCGAAGCGCGATCGGCGAACCGTCGAAGCTTGCGCCGACAAGAAAATGCGCCGCGCGGTTCCGGGCCGGGCCGGCTGTTGCTCGAGAAAAAAATTCAGGGACGGATTTATCCTAATGGCATCAATCGAAATTCGTGGCGTGCACAAGGCATTCGGTTCGACGCGCGTTCTGCACGACGTCGACCTCGACGTCGCCGATGGCGAGTTCCTCGTCCTGGTCGGCCCGTCGGGATGCGGCAAATCGACGCTGCTGCGCATGATCGCCGGGCTCGAGGAGGTGAGCAGCGGCGACATCATCATCGGCGGCAAGCTGGTGAATGACCTGCCGCCGATGGAGCGGGACATCGCGATGGTGTTCCAGAACTACGCCCTCTATCCGCACATGACCGTGCGCGAGAATATGGCTTTCAGCCTGAAGCTGCGTCACGAAAGCAAGGACACGATCGCCCGGAAAGTCGGCGAGGCGGCCGATATTCTCGATCTCACCTCCTACCTCGAGCGTTATCCGCGCCAGCTCTCCGGCGGCCAGCGGCAGCGCGTGGCAATGGGCCGGGCCATCGTGCGCGACCCGCAAGTCTTTCTTTTCGACGAACCGCTTTCCAATCTCGACGCCAAGCTGCGCGTGCAGATGCGCGTCGAGATCCGGTCGCTGCACCAGCGCCTGCACGCCACTTCGGTCTATGTCACGCACGACCAGATCGAGGCGATGACCATGGCCGACCGGATCGTCGTCTTGCATGAAGGGCGCGTCGAACAGATCGGCTCGCCGCTGGAACTGTACGACCAGCCGGCCAACCTATTCGTCGCCGGCTTCATCGGCTCGCCGGCGATGAACTTCGTGCGCGGGCGGCTGCGCCGCAGCGCGGATGCCGCCTGGCTGGAGACGGGCGACGCGACGCGCCTGCCCCTGGCCGGCGGGCGCGAAGGGCAAGACGGACAGGATGTCGTTTACGCCTTCCGGCCCGAGCACCTCACGCTCTGCGCCGCCGAGCAGGGCGTGCCGGCCAGGATTCTGGTCATCGAACCGACCGGCGCCGACACGCATGTCTATTGCGAGTTCTGCGCCACACAGATCTGCGCCGTTTTTGGCGAACGGCTTGCCTACAGGCCGGGCGAGACCCTCTGGTTGCAGCCGAAAGTGGACTACGTCCACCTCTTCGACGCGGCAAGCGGGAAGGTTCTGAAATAAGCAGCTTTTCAGGTTACTCAATCGACATAAAGGAGATCGAGATGAAGTCATGGACCATCAAGCGCACGGTATCTTCCGTGGCAACGGCAGCGATGCTGACGCTGATATCGGGAGGAGTGGGAATCGCCGCCGATGCACCGGCCGGTTTCCCGAAAGAGAATGTGACCATCGAAATCTGGTGGCACGAGTACGGGCCGTTCACGACCTATGTGAAAGAGCTGATCGAAGCCTACAAGAAGGTTCGCCCGAACGTGACCGTCAATCCGGTGATCATGTCCTCGGGGGACATCGCGCAGAAAGTGGCGGTCGGTTTCGCCACCGGGACCGGCCCGCACATCCTCGATCAGGACGCTTCCTTCTATGAGCTCTACTACAACAAGGGTCTGCTCGAACCGCTCAACCTCGGCGTCTTCGGCGTCAAGAGCTACGACGAGTTGCTGACCCGCTACACACCGGGCGGAATCGCCGCCGGCACTTTCGGCGGCAAGGTCTATGCGCTGCCCTATCAAGGCAACTCGATGAGCCTGTTCATCAGCAACAAGGCCTTCAAGGAAGCCGGCCTCGACCCGGTGAAGGACGCACCCAAGACCTGGGAGGATATGAAGGCGCTCGGACCGAAACTGAAGAAGGTTCAGGGAAACCGTACCGTGCAGAAGGCCTTCGATTACCCCTACCACAGTCCGCGCTGGGAAATGCAGATGTTCCAGCCGCTGGTCGAGCAGTTCGGCGGCAAGCTCCTCAGCGACGACGGCAAGTCGGCGTCGGTCAATAGTCCCGAGGCGGTGAAAGCCCTGACGCTGTGGCGCGACGTGACGAAGGCCACCGGCGACCCGAAGACCACCAAGAACACTTCGAGCAACCCGAACCAGGACTTCATCGATGGTCTCACCGCGATGTGGACGACCGGGCCGTGGGCGACCTCACAGATCAGCCAGTCGGCCATCAAGAACGATTTCACCGTCGCTTCCTGGCCGCAGGTCGATCCGGCCAAGCCGCACACCATCGTCTATGGCTGGGCCTGGGGCGTGAACAAAGCCAAGCCGGATGCCGAGAAAGTCGCGGCCTGGGACTTCGTGCACTTCATGCTCGCCAAGCCCGACGAGTGGCTGGCCAAGGCCGCTTTCGTGCAGCCGGTCAAAGGCGTGAACGAGACGGCGGTGGCCAAGAACTTCCCGTTCTTTGACGTGCACATGAAGGACGTCGCGACGGCGAGCTGGTATCTGCGCTCCGAGTACTCGAGCGAGATCGGCCAGGCGGTCGGCCGCGCCATCGAGCGCGTCGTCTATGACGGCGCCGATCCCAAGGCTTCGCTCGACCAGGCGCAAGGCGAAGTGGAAAAGGTCTTCAAGAAGTAGGAAACGCACCGGGACGCGCGGCGCCGCTCTCCGGCGTCACGCTTCCGGGATCTATCTGACAGCCGGCGCCGCGGGGCGTCGCCGGCGGTCGCACACGCGAAGGAGGCTTGCATGTCGCCCAGCATCAGCACCTTGCCCGCCAGACGGGGCAGGCGGATGAGCCTCGCTTCGCGACAGGCGGTCTTCGCCTACGCGATCATCCTGCCGACCCTGGCGATCCTGGCGATCTTCCGCTTCCTGCCGATGCTGCAAGCCTTTTATCTCAGCCTGACGCAATACGATCTCGTGCATGCGCCGAAATTCATCGGCCTGGCGAACTTCGTCGACCTCGTGCATGACCCGCTCTTTCTCAAGTCGGCGCGCGTCTCGCTGACCTACGTGGCGTTCAGCGTCATCCCGGTGCTGCCGCTTTCGCTCGGTCTGGCGATCCTGTTCAATCGCAGCCTGTGGCTCAAGAACCTGTTGCGCTCGGCGATCTTCATGCCGGTGGTCATGCCGGCGGTGGTCATGGCCGTGGTCTGGACCTTCATGTACCAGCAGGACGGCGTCATCAACACCATCCTCGGCTGGTTCGGCATCGATTCGATCGCCTGGCTGCGCAGCAGCGCGTCCGCCTTGTGGGCGGTCATCCTGATCGGCATCTGGCGCGCCACGCCGTACTACATGATCATCTTCCTGGCCGGCCTGCAGGCCATCCCGGCCGACTACTACGACGCGGCGCGGATCGACGGCGCCGGCCGCTGGGCGAGCTTCTGGAACATCACCCTGCCGCTGCTCAAGCCGACCACGCTGCTCGTCGTGGTGATGAACGTGATCGTCGCCATGAAAGTCTTCGCCGTGCCGCTGATCATGACCGGTGGCGGACCGGGCGACGCGACGCGGGTGCTGCCGCTGTTCATTTACCAGACGGCATTTGAATTCTTCGACATGGGCCGCGCCGCCGCGATGAGCGTTTTCCTTTTTGTCGCGGTGATGCTGTTTTCCTTCATTCAGGTCCGCCTGTTTACGCGCGGCGAGGAGTTGCGATGAGCGCCACCGATATGCCCCTGGCACAACGCCCGCGCGCGGCGCGCGGCTGGCCGGCCCTGATCGCCAAGCGGCGCGGCACCATCCTGGCTTTCTGCGCGCTGGTCGTGATCGCCTGCGGCGTCCTGCTGCCGTTCTACTGGATGATCTCGTCGTCGCTGCGCACGATGGACCATATGTTCAGCCTGCCGATCCAGTGGATCCCGGATCCGGTGAACTGGCAATCGTACGTGCTGGCCTGGCAGGCGCAGGACTTCACCCGCTATTTCTTCAACAGCGGCGTCGTCGCCATCGTCATCACGGTCGGCAACGTGATCCTCTGCTCGCTGGCCGGCTACAGCCTGACCAAGTTCCAATACCGCGGCCGCGGCCTGATGTTCATCCTGATCCTCTCGACCATGATGCTGCCGCTCGAGGTCACCATGGTGCCGCTGTTCCTGATCGTCAAGGAGCTCGGCTGGCAGAACAGCTACCAGGGCCTGATCGTGCCCTTCCTGGTCGATGGCTTCGGCGTCTTCCTGATGCGCCAGTACATGCTCAGCATCCCCAAGGACCTGATCGATTCGGCGCGCATCGACGGCGCCTCCGAAATGCGCATCTTCTGGATGATCGTCATGCCGTTGTGCAAGCCGGCGCTCGGCGCGCTCGCCGTGTTCACCTTCCGCGACGCGTGGGAC
>CAIXAY010000429.1 GCA_903917505.1 uncultured beta proteobacterium
GTGTTCATGGACGAAGGCGAGATCCTCGAAGCGCGCCCGGCGCGCGAGCTCTTCGCCGCGCCCGAGCATCCAAGAACGAAAGCGTTTCTGGAAAATATGTTGTAATGCCAGGCCTCAACGTGAAGGCAGTGGATTTGAAACAGGCATGACGATTTCCCTTTCCGAAGTTTTCGGCACCGACGGCCCTTTCGCGGCGATCATTCCCGGCTACAAGCTGCGCGCGCAGCAGGTCGAAATGGCCGAGCGCATCGCCTCGGCCATGGCCGCCAACAGCGTGCTCGTCGCCGAGGCCGGCACCGGCACCGGCAAGACTTTCGCCTACCTCGTCCCGGCGCTGCTTTCAGGCGGCAAGGTGATCGTCTCGACCGGCACCAAGAACCTGCAGGACCAGCTCTTCCTGCGCGACATCCCGACCGTGCGCGCGGCGCTCGGCTCGCCGGTGCAGGTGGCGCTGCTCAAGGGGCGCGCCAATTACCTCTGCCATTACCATCTCGAGCGCGCGCTCGCCGACGGCCGCTTCGTTTCACGCGAGGACGCAGCGCATGCCGTGCGCATTTCCCGCTTCGCCAAGACGACGAAGAGCGGCGACAAGGCCGAGTGCAGCGATGTGCCCGAGAACTCGACGGTGTGGGGCATGGTCACTTCGACGCGCGAGAACTGCATCGGCCAGGAATGCCCGAACCACAAGGAGTGCTTCGTGCTGGCGGCGCGGCGCGAGGCGCTGGCCGCCGACCTCGTGGTGGTCAACCATCACCTCTTCTTCGCCGATGTCATGTTGCGCGACGAAGGCACGGCGGAGCTCCTGCCGGCCTGCAATGCGGTGATCTTCGACGAAGCGCACCAGCTGCCGGAAACGGCCAGCCTGTTCTTCGGCGACAATGTGTCGACCTCGCAATTGCTCGATCTCGCGCGCGACGCGCGCGCCGAAGGCCTCGTTTCGGCGAAGGACTGTCTCGATCTGCCCAAGCTTTGCGCCGCGCTCGAAAAGGCCGCCAAGGATTTGCGCCTGACGCTGCCGATCGAGCCTGCGCGTTTTTCGCTGGCGCAGCTCGAGGCGCGCGGCGGCTTCGACAACAACGTCGTCGGCCTGCTGCGCGAAAGCGAGGTGCTGGCCGCCTTGCTCGAAACGCAGGCGCAGCGCTCCGAAGGCCTCGAGAACTGCTGGCGCCGCTGCGTCGAACTCGTCGCCCAGCTGCGCCGCTGGCAGAACGGCAGCGACCCGGACTATGTGCGCTGGGGCGAGACCTATACCCATGCGCTGCAGCTCAACGCCACGCCGCTGGTGATCGCCGGCATTATGCAGAAGCAGATGAGCGGCCACCCGCGCGCCTGGATCTTCACCTCGGCGACGCTTGCCGTGCAACGCGATTTCGCCCACTACTGCGGCGAGATGGGCCTCGCCGAGGCCGAATCGGCGTTCTGGGACAGCCCCTTCGACTACGCGCGCCAGGCCCTGCTCTACGCACCGACCGGCCTGCCCGATCCGAACAGCGAAGCCTTCTGCGAAGCGCTGGTCAAGGCCGCTTTCCCGGTCGTCGAAGCGAGCGGCGGGCGCGCCTTCTTCCTGTGCACCTCGTTGCGCGCCATGCGCCGCACGCACGAGCTGCTCGCCGAGTATCTTGGGCGCGCCGGCCTGCCTTTCCCGCTGCTCCTGCAGGGCGAGGGCAGCAAGAACGAATTGCTCGAGCGCTTCCGCCGCCTCGGTAACGCCGTGCTGGTCGCCAGCCAGAGTTTCTGGGAAGGCGTCGACGTGCGCGGCGAGGCGCTCTCCTTGGTGGTCATCGACAAGCTACCGTTCGCGCCGCCCGACGATCCGGTGCTCTCGGCGCGCATCGAGCGCATGAAGAACGAAGGGCGCAACGCCTTCATGGACTACCAGTTGCCGCGCGCCGTGATCAACGTCAAGCAGGGCGCCGGCCGGCTGATCCGCGACGAGACCGACCGCGGTGTGCTGCTGATCGGCGACCCGCGCCTGATCAGCAAACCCTACGGCAAGCGCATCTGGCGCAGCCTGCCGCCGATGAAGCGCACACGCGAGCTGGCCGAGGTGCTGGCCTTCTTTTCGGCGCCGGGCTGAAGCACA
>CAIXAY010000430.1 GCA_903917505.1 uncultured beta proteobacterium
CGACGGCATCGCCGTTGGGCATGTAGCGGGTTTCCGGGTCGGCTCCGAGATTGCCGACGAGTATTACTTTATTGACCGACGCCATATGGCCTCCATGTAGGGCTGTTCGAAACAGCGATTATAAGGGGAATCAATCCTGCCCAGCGCTTTGAACGCGGCCTTCCAATGACAAATGAACGGCCCCTGCGGTTCCCGCGATTATGCCGCTTGCTGCGCCTTGCGCAGCGGCGGTTGCCGCATCGAAACGGCCAGCAGCAGCCAGATCAGCGCCATGGCGCTGCATACCATGAACACGGCGTCGCCGCCGACGTTCTGCACGAGATAGCCGCCCATCCCGGCACCGACGAACAGCCCCGCCGCCTGCGTCGTGTTGTAGACGCCGAGCGCCAGGCCGCGCAGGTGCGCCGGGGCGACGCGCGAAACCAAGGAGGGCAGCATGGCTTCGAGCACGTTGAAGGCGATGAAGAAGGACAGCACCAGCAGCACCAGCGAAACGAAGCTGCCGCGCCCGAAGATGAAACCGATCTCGGTCAGCAGCAGCAGGCCCAGCGCGGCGACGAAAACCTCCTTGACGCGGCCGCGGCGCTCGGCATAGATGATCGCCGGGACCATCAGCACGAAAGATCCCAGCACGGTCGGCAAATAGACTTTCCAGTGTTCGGGCAACGGCAGATCGCCGACCGTTCTCAATGCCGCCGGGATGACGATGAACATCGCCATCTGCATCATGTGCAGCGAGAAGATGCCGAAGTTGAGGCGCAAGAGTTGCGGATCGAGCAGGGCTTTCCTGGCGTGCGCGGCCTGCGCCGGGCGAACGATGGGCGGCGCCGGCGGAATCACGCGGGTGACGATGATGATCGCCGCCAGCGACAGCACCCCGGTCACGACGAACATGCCTTGCAGGCCGACGAGGGCATAGAGCATGGGCGCAATCACCAGCGAACCGGCGAAGACCAGGCCGATCGACGAACCGATCATGGCCATGACCTTGGTGCGGTGCTGCTCGCGCGTGAGATCCGCGGCGAGCGCGGTGACCACTGCCGAGATCGCGCCGGCGCCCTGCAGGATGCGCCCGGCGATCAGGAAATAAATGTCGTTGGCCAGCGCGGCGAGAAAACAGCCGGCCGCGAAGAGCAGCAGCCCGAAAACGATCAGCGGCTTGCGCCCGAGGCGGTCCGAGGCCATGCCGTAAGGAATCAGGAAGATCGCCTGCGTCAACCCGTAAGCGCCGAGCGCGATGCCGACCAGGGTCAGGTTGTCGCCGCCGGGCAGTTTCTGCGCGGCGACCGAAAACACCGGCAGGATCAGGAACAGGCCGAGCATGCGCAGCGCGAAAATGCAGGCGAGTCCGACGCCGGCGCGGCGCTCGGACGGAGTCATGGCATCATGGGAAGGAGGTAACATCGGTGGGCGCCGGAGGCGGTAGAGTGGAACAAGGATCGCTATGAGCGGTCGGACTTGAGTATATTAGCAGGTTTGGCGCAGCCTCCGAGGCATCAGGACCCGGCACGACCCCATGGAAGAATTCAGAGAAATCAGAATACGCGGCGCCCGCACGCACAACCTCAAGAACATCAATCTCGACCTGCCGCGCAACCGCCTGATCGTCATCACCGGCCTTTCCGGTTCCGGCAAGTCCTCGCTCGCCTTCGATACGCTCTACGCCGAAGGGCAGCGGCGCTACGTCGAATCGCTCTCGGCCTACGCGCGGCAATTCCTGCAGCGCATCGACAAGCCCGACGTCGATCTGATCGAGGGCCTGTCGCCGGCGATCTCGATCGAACAGAAAGCGACCAGCCACAACCCGCGCTCCACCGTCGGCACGGTCACCGAGATCCACGATTACCTGCGCCTGCTGTTCGCCCGCGCCGGCACGCCCTACTGCCCCGAGCACCAACTGCCGC
>CAIXAY010000431.1 GCA_903917505.1 uncultured beta proteobacterium
ATCGAGGCGTGGTTCTCGCTCGACCCGAAGGAACTCATCGGCGACGAATCCGCCCAATATCGCAAGATGACCGACACGCTCGACGTCTGGTTCGACTCCGGCGTCACCCATTCCAGCGTCCTGCGCGGTTCGCACCGGGACGAGCTGAAATACCCGGCCGACATGTACCTCGAAGGTTCCGACCAGCACCGCGGCTGGTTCCAGAGCTCGCTGCTGACCGGCTGCGCGATCGACGGCCGCGCGCCCTACGACGCCCTGCTCACGCACGGCTTCGTGGTCGACGGCAAGGGCCTGAAGATGTCGAAATCAAAGGGCAACGTCATCGCCCCGCAGAAGATTTCCGACACGCTAGGCGCCGACATCCTGCGCCTGTGGACGGCGGCGACCGACTATTCGGGCGAACTCTTCATCTCGGACGAGATCCTGAAGCGCGTCGTCGAATCCTACCGCCGCATCCGCAACACGCTGCGCTTCCTGCTCGCCAACACCGTCGATTTCGATCCGGCCAAGGACATCTTGCCGCCCGAGCAATGGCTGGAGATCGACCGCTACGCGCTGGCCCTGACGCGGCAGCTGCAGGCGCAATGCGAAGCCGATTACGGCAAGTACGAATTCCACCGCGTCGTGCAGGCGCTCCAGGGCTTCTGCTCGGAAGACCTCGGCGGCTTCTACCTCGACATCCTCAAGGACCGCCTGTACACGGCTGGCGCCGACTCCGCCGCGCGCCGCTCGGCGCAAAGCGCGCTGTGGCATATCACGCAGACCTTCGCCAAACTGATGGCGCCGATTCTCGCCTTCACCGCCGAAGAAGTTTGGCAGACGCTCTCCGGCAAGGGCGACTCGATCATGCTGCAGACCTGGCAGAGCCTGCCGGCACCCGCCGACGAAGCGCAACTGCTCGGCAAGTGGAACAGGATCCGCGTCTACCGCGCCGAAGTGACGCGCGCCCTCGAGGAATTGCGCGTCGCCGGCAAGATCGGCTCGTCGCTGCAGGCCGCGGTCACGCTTTACGCCGATGGCGAGAAGTACGATATCCTCGCGTCGCTCGGCGACGACCTGCGCTTCGTCCTGATCAGCTCGCAGGCCAATGTGGTGCGCAGCGCCGAGGACAAGCTCGAGTGCACTGCGCTCGAATTCGCCAAGTGCGAGCGCTGCTGGCATGTGCGCGACGACGTCGGCGCCGATCCCGAGCACCCGGAGATTTGCGGCCGCTGCGTCGCCAACCTCTACGGCGAGGGAGAGCCGCGTGCCTGCGCGTAACTGCATGCGCTGGCTGCAGTACGCTGCGGCCATCATCCTCGTCGATCAGATCAGCAAGTGGATCGTGCTCGGCGCGCTGCACCCGGGCGAAGCGATCTACGTCGCGCCCTTCTTCAACTGGGTGCTGACCTTCAACGCCGGCGCCGCTTTCAGCTTCCTGTCCGACGCCGGCGGCTGGCAGCGCTGGCTGTTCACCGCCCTGGCGCTAGGCGTGTCGGCGTGGATCGTCACCCTGTTGCGCCGCCACAGCGGCGAGTTCCGGCTGTCGCTGGCGCTCACCCTGGTGCTCGGCGGCGCGCTCGGCAATGTCGTCGACCGCATCCGCTTCGGCGCCGTCGTCGATTTCATCCAGTGGCACGCGGCGGGCTATTACTGGCCGGCGTTCAATGTCGCCGATTCGGCGATCACCGTCGGCGCCATCCTGCTCGCCTGGGACCAGTTGGCGAAACCGACCGGCGACAGCGCGGTCAAACCCGGCCACGATGCTTGAATAGGTCGTCACACCGGCGAGGGCCGGTGTCCAGTGCCACGGCCCACTGGATTCCGGCTTTCGCCGGAATGACGGGACCCCCATGATCCAGGCAGAGACTCTTTTCACGCTATAAACACGGACGCACCCATGCAAATCATCCTCGCTAACCCGCGCGGCTTCTGCGCCGGCGTCGAACGCGCCATCGCCATCGTCGAACGCGCGATCGAAAAATTCGGCGCGCCGATCTATGTCCGCCATGAAGTCGTGCACAACCAGTTCGTCTGCGACGACCTGCGCAAGAAGGGTGCGATCTTCATCGACGATCTCGCGCAAGTGCCGGCCGGCAGCACCGTCGTCTTCAGTGCGCACGGCGTATCGCAGACGGTGCGCCAGGAAGCCGCGGCGCGCGGCCTGAAGATCTTCGACGCGACCTGCCCGCTGGTCACCAAGGTGCACGTCGAGGTCGCCAAGATGCGCAACGACGGCCGCGAGATCATCATGATCGGGCACAAGGGCCACCCCGAGGTCGAAGGCACGATGGGGCAAAGCGCGCACGGCATGTATCTCGTCGAGACCGTCGCCGACGTCCTGCGCCTCGCGGTCAAGGACGCATCCAGGCTGGCTTATGTCACGCAGACGACGCTGTCGGTCGATGACGCCGACAAGGTGGTCTGCGCCCTGCGCGAACGCTTTCCCGAGATCGTCGGCCCGAAGCGCGACGACATCTGCTATGCGACGCAGAACCGTCAGGATGCGGTCAAGGAACTGGCGACAAAAACCGACGTGGTCTTCGTCGTCGGCAGCCAGTCGAGTTCCAACTCCACCCGCCTGCGCGAAGTTGCCGAACTGCTCGGCGCCAAGGCCTACCTCGTCGACTGCGCCGAGCAGATTGAACCGGCCTGGCTTGAAGGCGCGACCCGCGTTGGCGTCACTGCCGGCGCCTCGGCGCCGGAAGTGCTGGTGCAAAGCGTCATACACCAGCTGACCGGAGGCGATCCCGACCAGACCACGCAGCTGCATGGCGCCACGGAAAACGTGACTTTTGCGCTGCCGAAGGAGTTGCAATCCTAGGTCGCGCCGCGTCCTCCTTGACGCCAGCCCGCCTTCAATACGCCTTGCCCGAAGTTTCGCCGCGGTTGATGGGAACGAACTCAACTTCGACGAAATATTGACTCTTGACCGGTCTCCCCAGAACTTCTCCGGGTGAGAATTCTGCGCGCGCGAACGCGCTTAGCGCAGCGTCCTCGAAGAAGCCTTTGGGCTCTGCGCGCATCACGGCCATGCCATCAATCGCACCGGTTTCACTGATCAGAATACGCAGGGTCACCTTCCCTTCCTGAGTGCCTGCGGCAATCGGGTAGACGATTGAAATGTCATTCAGGAGATTCGGCTGCCTTTGCAGTTCGATGCCAGACAAATAACGCGGAACGGATTGCAGATCCGCCGTGGACGCTTCGGACTTCGTCGCTGCACGAGGCGCCGAAATGAAATCGACATTTCTTTCGCCCTTTTTTGTTTCGCTGTGCCTGGCTTGCAGCTTTTCGCGCAGGGCAATCTGTTTATCGTTTCCGGCATCGTCGTCAGCCCCTGCGTCATGCAAGACAGCAGGACTCGCTGTTTCCGTGGCGGCAAACGAAGACCTGAGCACGGCGTATAGGGCGCTTTTCACCACGTGGCCGTGTTCGGTGCCGGGCGATCCATCCGTGGAGAACGCCAAGGCGAGGAATATCGTGGCGTGCGCCAGGATTGACCAGGCCAGAGCGAACGCGAGCCGATGCTCGCGCCACGCCACGCGAACTTGAAACAAACGCCGCAGAGAAAGTCTCGATCCGGCAGCCATGACCTCCCCGCATGCAACGACAGAGCACAGGGCTGACCGGGGCAAATATCCATATGCCATCATTGCACGATTGGCCGCCAGCTTAAACGAAGCTTACCGGGTCGATATTCGCTATGCATGCGAGCACCGGAACGTTGGTCGTCACATTGTCGGTGCTGCAGGTGCGCGTGACCCAGGCGTTGCCTGCCGCGGCCATCTGCGCCGTGCATGTCAGCACGGGCACATTGGTTGTTACGTTCGGCGGCGGGCAGGTGCGCGTCAGCCAGCCGTTGCTCGCATCGCCGGTCTGCGGCGTGCATAAGGCGACCGGGTTGTTGATGTTGGTGACGGTATTGCAGCTCACTGCCGTCCAGCCGTTCGCTGCCGAGGGATCCTCCGGCGTACATGTCGCCACGCCTGTCGAGTTCGACACGATACCGCACAGCGTCTCGACAAAACCATTGCCGGCGTTCGGAGCGGCCGGCGTGCAACTGGCCGTTACGGTCGGCCCCGAGAGTATCGTCGGGCCGACGCAGGTGGTCTGGACCAGGGTTCCCGAGATGCCGGGCGTGCACGCTGCCACCGGGACGTTGGTCGTAACGTTGTCCGTGCTGCAGCTGCGCGTCAGCCAGCCATTGGCCAGCAGAGGCACCGGCAGGGGCACGCACGCAGCGACCGGCACATTGGTCGTCACCGTCGGCGGCGGGCAGGTCGTTTGAACGAAAGTCACGGGATCGGTACCCGCAGTACAGGAGGCCGCGGCCGCATTGATCGTGACACTGTCGGTGCCGCAGGTGGTGATGACATGCGTTCTCGGATTGGTGCCCGCCGTGCACGAAGCCACGGGAACATTGGTCGTCACGCTGTCGGTGCTGCAAGTCGTTCTGATCATGTTCGCATCGATGCCTGGCGTGCAGGAATCCGCCGGAACGTTGGTCGTCACACTGTCGGTGGCATAGGTCGTCGTCGTCCACGCATTGCCCTCGGACGCCCCTTGCGCTGTACAAGTGTCAACCGGCACGTTGGTCGTGGTGATGGGAAATTTTGGCATCGAGAGATCAACGGAAAAAATTACAATCCGGATCTCAAAATTCAGAGCGACGACGGAAAAAATTACAATCGGGTCAAGCGTGCGCAGGGTCGTCGAATGAGACTCTGCATCGCAAAGGAATGTATTCAGGCGATGCTATCCCGTCGCAGCAGAAGCGGGATCGACTCGAGGCAAGGCGGACCGTGCCGAAGCCGGTCCGCGCGGATCAATTGAAATCCAGTGCCGTCGCCGCCTGTTCGGTGATCAGGCCCTGCTTGTCGACATACCGCGCCTTGACCGGCAAGTAGTGCAGGTCCGGGACGACCCACAGCTCGATGGTCTCGCTGCTCTCGCTGGTGGAAAAAGCCACCTTGACCGAATGCACTTCGCCGAGCCCCGCAATCGAGAACGATTCAGTCCCGGCGATATGGTAGTTGAATGAGGCATAGGACGCGCCATCGGAAAGAAGCACCTTGCCGCCGGTCAGCTCGGGCTGCTTGAGCATGAAGTAGTAAAGCAGGCTCTGTCGGTCGAGGATGCCGTCGGGCATGCGCCATTTTTGCTTTCCGCCAGCCGGTGCGGAGCCGGTTTCCGCGCCGCTCCTCAGCGTCATCAGTTGTTGCGCCACACTGCCGAGGGCATCGTAGAGGAATGGAGCGAGACCCTGCCGACCTATCTTGCCCGCGATCTCGATATGCCAATGGTCTTGCGAGGCGTTGGCGTTCGCTTGTTCTTTGATGCTGATGCCGAAGTTGTCGTCGCGGTCGGCGACATAGAGATGCTGGCCGGAGGCAACCAGCCGCCTTTCCGCGCCGGTAAAAACATCGAAATTGATCGCCGCACGGCTGATGCGGCCGGTCATTCCGGGCAGGGGAATCCCGATGGACTGTTCTTTCTGTTCGGCCGCTTTATCCTGATTCGCAGAGGGCGTTGCCAGCACAGGCTGGCTCGGTGCTTGGTCGGGCGGGCGGCGCTTCTGGCGCACCCGGGGCGGTTCAGGCGCTTGGCTGGCTTTGGTCAGCCGGCTCGGGATCGGGAGCTCATTGCCCGGCGAGGAAATTTCCGCGGGCGCGGCTTCCTTGGCCGGCGTCTGGATCAAGACGATCTGCAGGCCGGCGCCATTCCTGACGCCGGGATTCAACTGGCCATACTGCAACAGCAGCGCAAGATGGAGGATCAGCGAAATCAACAAGGCGATGAGCAAGCGCGTTCTCGACGCCAGCTTCTCGTGTGCGAATGTCTTGGCAGCTGGCAATTGCATCAGGGAACTGTTCTTCTGTTGATTTCAGATTGTTGCCCGCCTCCGCTCCGGCTCGAACGGCGGCACATGAAAATTGTACCGCCGCCGGGAGAAAGTTGATTGAAAAGAAGTTCGGCGGTGCGATCTGGCCTTACTCCGCGATCACCTCGCGCCACGACGTCCGGCGCGCCTTCGATTCGTCGGGCGGCGTCGGTGGCGTGGCGCCGCAGACATTACCCACGCAAGTGACGGGCGCAACCACCTTGCTCGGATCCTGCACGCCGAAGATGACTTGCGGCCGGCCGATGCCGCCGTCGGGCGTCGACAGCACGACGATGGCCGGCGCTGAAGCAAAGGTATTGCCGATCAGGAGGCCGGTCAGACCGCCGGGATTTTAGGGCGAGACGATTGGTCCGCCGTTCAGGTAGTTGAGGAAATAGAGATAGCTCTTGCCACCGATGTCGCAGGCCAGCAGGCTCGGCGCATTGGTGACGAAGGCCAGCAAGCCCAGGCCGAGTGCCGGATTCGTATTGGCCCGCTCGGAGGAATTGATGAGGTCGATGAACCAGCCGTTATCGGCAACGAAGTCGACGGGGTTGACTATGCCGCCGGTCGGCCCCATCACCTGCGTGCCGGGCGCGCAAATGCTTGCCGAACTGCCGGCCGGACACGCCGACCACGAGAGGAACTGCGGCACGAAGCCGGCAGCATCGCGCACGCTCGCCGTCCGGTCACCGCCGGGATTGGTGAAAATCGCCATGGCCGCACTGCCGCCTGTCGTCCACGGATCCTTGATCGCGTAGAGGCTTTGCTGACTCGTGTCGATGCTGTCGGAGGCATCGAGGAAGCGGCCGGTGCCGACATACACCACCTTCTGATTGCTGACGATGCTGACTGCGGGTTTCGTCGTGATCGGCTGGCGACGTCCGACCGCATCTTCGAGAACAGCCAGCAACTGAGCTTCGACGCCGGCCGGGCCGACCGTGTCGTTGATGTCGAAGCGCCACAGATTGCCGGCCAGGTCGCCGCCATAGACCGCGACCGTCGTGGCGTCGGTCTGCGGATCGACAACCATCGCCGAGATATTCACCAGGCCGCTTGGGTCGTCCGGGTCGCCGTAGCCGGTGGAGATGGGCGAGAGCCCGGTGATTTGCGCGCCGGTCGCGGCATTGAGAACGTACAGGCGGCCGACGCCATCGCCAGTGCCGCCGTCACCGCTGCCGTTGTTGTAGCCGGAAGTCAGCATCACCACCCAGGTGCCGTCGCTCAGCTTGGCGAGTTGCGGATTGCCGTAGGAATAGCCGAGATTGGCGTCGGTGAATTCCCACAGCGCGGCCGGGCTTGCCGGATTGGTAATGTCAATCGCATAGAAACCGCGGCCCCCGTGCCCGAGGCCGCCGACCAAGATGGTTTTCCATACGGCCGCTGCCGCGTTGCTGCAATTGCTCACACAGACATCGCCGACGACGGGCGTGGCATCGACGAAGTAGCGATGGTTGTTTCTGTATTCCTTGTCAGCGAGCTTGTAGAGATTCGGCAAGACCATGGTCGGGATGTAAGCCCATAGTTCCTGGCCAATGGTCGGATCGGCGGCCAGCGCCGCGGCGGCGATCGCCGCGGCGCTATTCGCAGCGGTCAGCAAGCCCGCGTCGGCGGCGTTGGCGGCCGATGCAGCGGCGGCGGCCGCATAGGCGTCGACCAGGGCTTCGGTCGCTGCGGTACCCTTGGCCGCGAAGGCGTGCAGCATGCCGTCGTTGGCGCCGGCGTAGACGACGGCCTGGCGACTCGCCTGCGTGCTCCGGAAAGCGCTGTAGCCGGGGTCGATGAAATCGCGCGCCGGATGATTGACGTAGACGGTCTGCGCATTGACCATGTCGCCGAGCACGTGCTGGCGTTGCCGATAGTACTTGCTGTTGTCGGTCTCAATGCCTTCGTTGCTGCGGTCGCCGCGCAGGTAGTTCACCAGGTTGGCTCCCGAGGCATTGGCCTGGTCGCCCGCCGACAGACAGACATCGGGCGAAGCGCAGAGGAATTGCGTCAATCCGACCGGCGAGGTCGAGATATTCGGCATGTTGAAATTGGCGTTGGCCGCGAAATTGGCGCTGGTAAACGCTTTCAGTTTCGAGGCCGCGCTGGCATCAAAGGCATAGATGTTGCGCGTCGTATCGGCATCGAGCTTGCCTTGCGCAGACCAGTCGATCGTGGACAAAGGAATCCCGGTGTAGGGATTGAGCCGGCTTCGCACCAGATCACCCGTCCAATCGGACGTTACGTAAGAACTGCTGAAGACATAGTTGTCCGACTGGTTCAGATTGGCCGTGCTGACCGAAGGCGCCGCGGCGCTTCCACCGGAACCGGCGACGCCGTTCAAGGCCGATGAGATGCCCGCCGCGAGCGATGCCGGATCGCCGGCGCTGTAATACATGCCACGCCCGTTCACCGCTGCATGCCAAAGATCGTCTACGGTGTTTTGCGAATCGGAGGTCGGGAAAGGCCAGTTGCACAGGCCGGTCGACTGCCAGGAACAGATTCCAGCGCCCGGATTGGCGGTAATGCCGTTGATCGGCTGATAGGGGCTCACGCCCTTCACAGTCGGGAAATCGCCCGTCGTGTCGGTCGTATAGGTGTTTGAATACTGCATGTAGCCCGAAGCGCCCAGACCCAACGTGAAGGTCGTCATATGCTGCGCTGGATTGGGGTCGGACGGCGAGGTGCGCACGATGTTCATCGGGTCGGTAGCCGAGCACAAGACGCTCGCTACGGTTGCCGGCGCGACGATGGCGCCGGTGCAATTGTTCAAGGCCGGCGTGCGCAAGTCGGTCTTGTAGTAGTAGGCGGCAACGTCGGCCAGCGTGTTGCTGGTGCCCGTACCGTTGTCGACGCAAGTGACCGTTTGCCAGAGCGGCGAGGTCGGCGCCGGCGCGGCGCAGCCCATCACCGAGGAGGTCGTAACGCTGGTCGTGCACGTGGTCGCCACATAGCTCGGCGCAGCGGGCGCCGTTGTCACACAGGTCGTTGGATCGACCGGCGTCGGGCCGGTGCTGAGCAGCGTCGTGCAAGCGGTTTGCACCTTGCTCGCCGGGTCGGTTCCCGCCGTACACGTCGCGACGGGAACCGCGCCGCTCGGATAATCAACCGTGTAGGGGGTCGTGTCCGTCGTCCGGCATTGGACGATCTTGCCCGTGTCGTCGAAGGTGGCGGGCGGTGCGGTCGCCGTGCACGAAGGCGCGACGGCAAGGTAACCCGTATCGCTTACCGGACAGGTCACCGCGGTCGCGTACGGCGATGACGCATCGGCCGCATGCGGCGTACATGTCGCGACATTGCTTGCGGCGCTCGGCGCCTGGTAGGTGCAGCTGGTCGCGGTACTGCGCGTGGCGGCAGGATCGACCGGGCTCACGCCGCTGGTCGGATCGGTCGAACACGAATCGACAGTCGTCGCAACCGTGGAGATCAAGACCGGGAATGGTGTCGCCACGCAATTTCTGGCGGTCAGATTGGTGTTGTTCTGGGCTGCAGCGACACAGGTTCCGGCATAGGTATTGACTGACCATGCGGTGTACTGGCAGCCACGTGCTGGCCCGACATAGGGCGAGGAAGTCGATTGGGCCAGCGGAACGCATGCGACGCCGGCACTGGCCCATGGCGTGAGGGCGCCGTAGGTGCAATCGGTCGCCGGCGCGTATACGGTGCCGCTCGCCGTGAGCAGCTGTTTGGCTTGCGCCGTGCAGGTCGCGACGTTGCTGGTCACGACGCCGGCCGCGTAGCCGCAACTGATCTTCGCTCCGGCGCTGTACGAGGGTCCCGTTTCGATATTCACCGTGCATGAGCCCGGATAGCTCAAGGCGGACGTTGCCGAATAGGCGCAACTGACATTCGGGCCGGCGTACGGTGCGCTGCCGGACTGGGCCAGCGCGGTGCACGTGCTGAGGTTGGTCGCCGGCGTACCGACCGCTTCGTAGGCACAAGTCTTCTGCGGAGCGGCGAAGGTTGGTGATTGGGCGACCGGCGTACAGGTCGTCACATTGACCACGGTCGCGCTAACCGAATAGGTGCAGGCATTGGCTGGCCCGGAATAAACCGGTCCGGTCGAATCGGCGATATACGAGCACGAACTCAGCCCGGTCGTCGTCGTGCCATTGATGTAGCCACACGTATTATAGGTTACGAAGACCGGCCCGGCGGAAGGCGTTCCCGCCGTGCAGGAGGTCAGATTGGTGGCGGTCACTGCAGCCATGTAGGCGCAGGCGACCGACGGCCCGGTATACGGATTGCCGCCCGATGGCGCGACTGCGGTGCAGGTCGTCAGATTGCTCACCACCGCCGGCGTGCCGGTGTAGGTGCAGGTGTGTTTCGGCGTCGCCGCGTTGGCTGGGGTCACCGCCGTGCAGGTCGTCACGTTGGTCGTGCTCGCCACCGCCGCATTGAAGGTGCAGGTGCGCATCGGTCCCGAATACGGATTGCCGCCCGATGCCGCGACTACCGTGCAGGTGACTTCGTTGGTCAGGGTAACCGGCGTGCCCGTATAGGTGCAAGTATGTTTCGGTGTCGCCGCATTGGCCGGCGTCACCGCCGTGCAGCTCGTCACGTCGGTCGTCGTTGCAGCTGCCGCATTGAAGGTGCAGGTGCGCATCGGTCCGGAGTAAGGATTGCTGCCTGACGCTGCGACCGCGGTGCAGGTAGTCTCGTTATTGAGCGTCGTCGCCGTGCCGGTGTAGGTGCAGGTGTGTTTCGGCGTCGCCGCGTTAGCCGGCGTCACCGACGTACAGGTCGTCACATCGGTCGTCGTCGCCGGCGCCGCGTTGAAGGTGCAAGTGCGCATCGGTCCGGTGTATGGATTGCCGCCCGATGCCGCCACCGCTGTGCAGGTGACTTCGTTGCTCAGCGTCACCGGCGTTTCAGTGTACGTGCAGGTATGTTTCGGCGTCGCCGCGTTGGCCGGCGTCACCGACGTGCAGGTCGTCACATCGGTCGTCGTCGCCGGCGCCGCGTTAAAGGTGCAAGTGCGCATCGGCCCGGTGTATGGATTGCCGCCCGATGCCGCGACCGCCGTGCAGGTGGTCTCGTTGCTCAGCGTCACCGGCGTGCCGTTATAAGTGCAAGTGTGCTGCGGCGTCGCCGCGTAGGCCGGCGTCACCGCTGTGCAACTCGCGACAACAGTCGTGCTCGCCGCCGTCGCGTTGAAGGTGCAAGTGCGCATCGGGCCCGAATACGGGCTGCTGCCCGATGCCGCCACGGCCGTGCAGCTGGTCTCATTGGTCAGCGTCACCGGCGTGCCGCTGTAGGCGCAACTCACCGCCGGCAAATAAGGCGAGCTGCCCGATTGCGCGGCCGTGGTGCACGAGCTTGCCGTCGCCACGACCGGCGTCGTTTCGTAAGCGCAGGTCACCGCCTGAGCCACCGTGTAGTTCGGTGACACCGACGCCGCCACGGTGCTGCAGGCACTCAAATTATCGGCGACAACAGCCGTGTTGTATCGGCATTCCGTGTTCTTTACCCAGCCCGGCCCGACCGCGCGAACGGCACACGAGCTGACATTCACCCAGCCAGTACTCGGCCAGGTGTCGCCACCATCGGTTGAATACTGATTTCTTTGTTGCAGTTGCCGGGTGGAGGATTGCAGCAGGGTGGTACTGCTCTGCAAGGGGGTGGTCACCGAGGTGATGTTGAATTGATTGTCCTGCAGCGGCGTCGTCACCGAGGTGATGTTGAACTGCTTGTCCTGCAGCGGCGTCGTCACCGAAGTGATGTTGAACTGCTTGTCCTGCAGCGGCGTCGTCACCGAGGTGATGTTGAACTGCTTGTCCTGTAGCGGCGTCGTCACCGAGGTGATGTTGAACTGCTTGTCCTGCAGCGGCGTCGTCGTCTGCGTCAGGTTGTAGGTGTAGCTTTGCAGGATGCGCGGCGTCGAATTGAGCTTGAAGGTGCTCTCCTGCAGCTGCTTGGTCACCGAGGTCAGCGCGTAGCTGCTCTGCACCAGCGAGTAGTCCGTCTTGTTGAGCGGCGTCGTCTGCGTCTGCAGGGTCGAAGTCTGGGTGGTCCACGGATAGGTGTCGGTGGTCACCACCGACTGCGTCAGGCGGCTCAAACTCGTTTGCTGCTGCTGCGTGCGGCTTTCCACCAGCCAGGTGTTGATGCCAAGCTGCAGTTCGGACTTGTTGGTCTGGCTCACGGTCCGCGTCTGCGAACCGCCGTCGTAATAGGGCCGCGGGTCGCTGCCGTCCTGCCCGCCGATTTCGGTGGTGCCGTCGAGTTGCGTCGGATTGCTCGCGTCGTTCCAGTAGCCGTCGGTCGACAGAATCGTGAAATTCTGCTGGCAGGCGTACTGCATCGGGTCGTTGGCGGCGACGTCGTTCAACACCGAAATCTTGCCGGCATAAAGTTTGCCGGCGTTGGCCAGCCCGGAGCGCAGCGGCGTCGCGCCAAAGGGCAGCGCGCTGAAGAACTTGGAATACCAGAGATTCTTCTGCGTGCCGTCGAAATCGCCAAGGTTCAGGAACTGGCTGCCGGCGCCGTTGTTGATGGTGTAATAGCCGACGCGGAAGTTGTTATCGACATTGGCGAAAGCGATGCTCGATGCCGTCTTCATCATCTGCATGCGCGTGCGGTAGTAGGCGTACCAGTTGGCGTAATTGGTCATTTCCTCGACGTAGGTGCAGGTGCTGCCGGCGCAATCCGAACGGTTCGCATTCTTGGTGAGCGTACGCGCCCGCCGCCAGCGCTGCCGTCGCTGCATTGTCCGGGCGGGACCTGGTCGTTGGGATTGATCGTCGTCGACCAATAGCTGTCCCACCAGCTTGCCGCGCTTCCCACGGCAGGCGTTGAAGCGGCATAGGCCTTGGTAAAATCGTCGTTCCACAGACTCGTCTGCGTCGTGGTGACCGCCTCGAGGAAGACCTGCATCGCCGTTTCCGTGCCGGCTTCGCCGGCGCGCGTCGCCGCTTGCTGAAACGCCAGGTTGCCCGAGATCAGGTTGGTGGTGTCGACCGACCTGACCAGGGCAATGCCGCCGAGCGTCAAGGCCACGAGGATGATCAGCGCGATCATCAGCACGACGCCGCCCTGCCGCGATGCCAATGACATTCTATTCAACATTCCGGCACCGCGCCTTGTATCGTGATGTTGCGCAAGGGAATGGCGGTCTGGAAAACCTTGTAGCGGAAGTCCTGCCAGGTCGGCCAGGTCGGGTCGGGGCTCGGCAGGGTAATCGCCACGGCCGCCGCCTGCGCCGCGCCCGCGCCTTGCGCGGCGAGGTCGCTGCCGGCCCATAGCGGCGCTGCGGGCGTCACATGCGTGCCGCCGGTCTGCGTCTTCTCCGGCTGGCTGTTGCGCGCGACGAGCGCGACGCGAACGGCGGCCACCCGAAGCAAGGCACATGCGGCCGTGTCCTTCGCCGGATCGACGCTCACCGAGCCGGCAACCCATGCCGGCTGGCTCCACAAGGCAAGTCGATCCCAGACGTCGACCGCGCCGTCCATGCGCGAAGAAACCGTCGGCGGTGGCGCTGCATCGGTGGTGTCACGCCCGTACTGCGCACGCAGGCTCACCACGTTGTTGGCGATCGGCACCCAGTCCGCCGCATTGTTCGCTTGGCAATTAACTGCCGTGTAATCGCAAACGGTCAGGTTGCCGCCCCTGATCGCGTAGGCGTGTGCGCTGGGGGCCGGGCCGAGATTGAACAGGAGGTCCTGGGCCGCCAGCGCGAAAGGCGCCGCCGTCGTGACCGTCAGATTGACGCCGGCAGCCGGCGCCGGCGCCGCAATCGCAGCGACGTTCACCGCGCAGGGATCGGATCTGGTCTGCCGCGCCGCGACGACGCGGTCACCCACGGCAAACGAGGTCGGCGTCTGCACCGGGTAGCTCGTCGCGCCCGCCGCCACCGCCGACTTGAAGACGTCGCCGTCGACCGTGCCGCTGCCATTGCCAGAAATCACCAGCAGGGTATCGGTGTTGACATCTTGGCCGGCAAGGCCGGTGATCGCCGGGAAATTGATGCTTACCGGAACCAGCGGAAGGACGACGGCCGGCGCAGCAGGATCGGCATTCCATTTGCCGGTGGCAGTGCAGCCGATCAATGGCGCCGCGCTCATTCCCAGGCCGCTCTGCTGAATGTCGCGCTGAATCCGGTAGAGCGAAACGGCGCCGCTGCTGATCGCGTCATCGCCGCCGGTGGTCGATCGCTTCTGCCCCTCGAAGACGCTGAACATCTGCATCATGACGACGATGCCGAGCATGCCGATGACCAGCGCCACCATGACTTCGACCAGGCTGAAGCCGGCGGCGGGACGCGACGGACAAGCCGGAAAAGAACTTTGCTTCACGGCAACTCCTAGATAATTTGCACGGTCAGCGTGTAGCTGTGCGCGACGGGATCGTTCGGCGCCATCCATTGCACGACGATCTTCACCTTGCTGGCGCTTTGCGGCAGCAGGCCGCCCGCCGGAATGCCCGGCACGACAGTCACCTGCGGCGGATTGGCCAGAACCCCCGGCAGTGCATTGACGACCTGATTGTTGTACCACTGGCAATAGATCAGGCCGTCCGAACCCGGATGGTCACTGCAGCGCGCCGGATCGTTTTCGGCGAAGGCGCTGACGAATCCCGCCGATCCCTGGAAATTGGCTTGCAGGCTCGCCCCATCGCGCGTCCCGGACCACATCAAGCCGACCAGGTCGTTGGCCAGCAAACTGGCGTCGGATCGATACTTGGCGTCGCGCGATGCGGCGATCGCCGAGGCTTGCATGCCGACGACGCCGAGGATGCCGAGCGAAAAAATGAGAATGGCGATCAGGGCCTCAAGGAGCATCACGCCGGCTTGTTGCTTGCGCATGGCATCTCCTATGAGCAGCGCTGCGGGTCGGTGGCGAGCGCACCCGTCGTCGGGTATGCCGGATCGCAGAGGCGGACCTGGCCGCCGAGCGACACCGTCACGCGCAGGCAGCGGAGACTGCCGCCGACCGCGGTGCAGGTTCCTGCCGTGGGGTTGCTGGCGTCGATAGTCACCGGATTGCCGCCGGGGTTGGCGACGAGCCGCCCGAGACCGTTGAAGGTGAATAGCGTTTGCGCAGCGCTGACCACGATGTTGCGCGATCCCTCGGCCGCCGGACGGACCTGGATGATGCGCGGCGGCGGATTGTTGGCCGCGTTGATGACGGAAAATGCGTCATTGAGCGGCGCGGCCGCGCAGGCGCCGGCCGGCGAGTCGAAACTCACCACCCAGTCGCTGCTGATCGGCGTATTCGGCGCCGATAGAATGCATGTGTCATCGACACCGCTCATCAACTGGAAGCTGATCTGGGTATTGCGCCGTACCGCCTCCCCACGCGCCAGTTGCAGCCCGTTCTGGATGGCTTCGGCGGTGGTCCGGATGTGCGCGTTGGTGATCCAGGCCTGGTAACTTGGCGCGCCGAGCCCGAGCAGGATTCCCGCAATCGCCATGGCAATCAGCAATTCGATTAGCGAGAAACCGCGCCCGCGCATGGCTCAGCAACCGCTCTTGTTGGTGATCCAGCAGGCCTGGGCCATTGCCGGCCACACCGAACCGGCAGCGATGCTCGAAGATTTGCCATTGGCCTGATCGACCGTGTAGCTGAATCCATTCATCGAACCGGCCCCGGTGGCGACGACGGCGAAGGTCGCCGCCGCCGGGTTGCAGGTGAAGGTGAAGTTGGCGGTATCGGGCGGCAGCGGCGCGATCGTGCCGGCGACGCAGGCGCCGACATAGCTGCGGTTGTCCTGGAAATACTGCTCGAGCCTGACGCGCATGTCGGAGAGCGCCGCAATCGCTTGCGTGATGCGACTGCGCACGACATAGTCGTTGTAGTTCGGGATGGCAATCGCCGCCAGGATCCCGATGATCGCCACGACGATCATCAGTTCGATCAGCGTAAAACTGAACCGGCCCCTATTTTTCTGGACACGAATTTGGGGTAAAACCGTGTCTGGAAAAAGGAGTTTGAAATGCTGAAAGAGAAG
>CAIXAY010000432.1 GCA_903917505.1 uncultured beta proteobacterium
GAACAGCTCGACGGTTTCGCGCAACTGCGCGACGACGGCTCGACGGCGAGCGGCTGCTGGATTTTCTCCGGTTCCTGGACGCAGGCCGGCAACCTGATGGCGCGGCGCGACAGCGCCGATCCCTGGGGCAACGGCCAGACTCTCAACTGGGCCTGGGCGTGGCCGGCCAACCGGCGCATCCTCTACAACCGCGCCTCGGCCGATGCCAATGGCAAGCCCTTCAATCCGAAGCGCAAGCTGGTGTGGTGGAACGGCAGCGCGTGGACCGGCGCCGATGTCCCCGACTTCAGGCCCGATTCCAATCCGGCCGAAGGCATGGGCCCGTTCATCATGAACCCGGAAGGCATCGCGCGTTTCTTCGCCGTCGACAAGCTGGTCGAGGGGCCATTCCCCGAGCACTACGAACCCTTCGAGACGCCGATCGGCAGCAACCCGATGAATACCAATCCGCTGGCGATCAGCAATCCGGCGGCGCGCGTGTTCAAGGGCGACATGGAAGCTTTCGGCAAGGCGCAGGACTTCCCCTACGCCGCGACCACCTACCGGCTGACCGAGCATTTCCATTACTGGACCAAGCACGTCGCGATCAACGCCATCCTGCAGCCCGATCAGTTCATCGAGATCGGCGAGGATCTCGCGGGTGAGAAAGGCATCCGCACCGGCGACAAGGTGAAGGTGCGTTCCAATCGCGGCCAGATCAAGGCGGTCGCGGTGGTGACCAAGCGCCTCGCGGCGCTCAACGTGAACGGCAAGAAGGTGCATCACGTCGGCATTCCCATCCACTGGGGATTCAAGGGCGTGGCGCGCATGGGCTTCCTGTCGAACACGCTGACGCCCTTCGTCGGCGACGCCAACACCCAGACGCCCGAGTTCAAGTCCTTCCTCGTCAACCTTGAGAAAATCTAGGGGAGGATGACATGGCATTGCAATCGCTAGACATCAAGAACCGCTCGGCGACGACCACGCCGACCCCGCAGGCGCGCCAGACGGTCGAGGTCGCGAAGCTCATCGACGTGACCACCTGCATCGGCTGCAAGGCGTGCCAGGCGGCCTGCATGGAGTGGAACGACATCCGCGACGAAGTCGGCAGCTGTGTCGGGGTGTATGACAATCCGGCCAATCTCAGCGAGAACTCATGGACGGTCATGCGCTTCTCCGAAGTCGAGGAGCAGGGCAAGCTCGAATGGCTGATCCGCAAGGACGGCTGCATGCACTGCGCCGATCCGGGCTGCCTGAAAGCCTGCCCGGCGCCCGGGGCCATCGTCCAATACGCCAACGGCATCGTGGATTTTCACGAGGAAAACTGCATCGGCTGCGGCTATTGCATCACCGGCTGCCCGTTCAACGTGCCGCGGATTTCGCAGAAGGACAGCAAGGCCTACAAGTGCACGCTGTGTTCGGACCGGGTCGCCGTCAACCAGGCGCCGGCCTGCGTCAAGGCCTGCCCGACCGGCGCGCTGCAGTTCGGCAGCAAGGCCGACATGAAGGATTACGCCGAGGAGCGCATCGCCGATCTCAAGGAACGCGGCTTCGAAAAGGCCGGACTGTACGACCCGCCCGGCGTCGGTGGCACGCACGTGATGTACGTGCTGCACCACGCCGACCGGCCGCAGCTGTACGCCGGCCTGCCGGAAGATCCGCAGATCAGCCCGCTGGTGTCGCTCTGGAAAGGCGTCGCCAAGCCCGTCGCCTCGCTGGCCATCGGCCTCGTCGCGCTCGGCAGCCTGTTCCACTACGTGATGAAAGGCCCCAACGAGGTGTCCAAGGAAACCGAGGCTGAAGTCGAGAAGGAGGACGCAGCATGATCCGCGATCCGAAAGACCTGAAACGCTACACGGCATCCGAGCGCGTCAACCACTGGGTCATCGGCATGTGCTTCATTCTGCTGGCGCTGTCGGGGCTGGGCTTCTTTCACCCGGCCTTCTTTCCCCTGACCATGCTGTTCGGCGGCGCCGTCTGGGCGCGCATCCTGCACCCCTTCATCGGCATCGTGCTGGCCATCTCCTTCCTGGTAATCTTCCTGCGCTTCAGGCCGCTCAACGTGATGACCGAGCGCGACTGGGAATGGGTGCGCCGCATCCGCGAGATGGCCAACGGCTACGACCACAACATGCCCGAGCAGGGGAAATACAACGGCGGCCAGAAACTCTTCTTCTGGATCCAGGCGATTTGCATCCTGCTGCTGTTCGTCACCGGCGTGCCGCTCTGGCGCGCTTATTTCGACCTGCCGGTGGGACTGGTCCGGCTGGCGGCCGTCATTCATTCGGCGGCGGCGGCGGTGATGATCGGGCTGACCTTCGTCCATGTCTATGCCGCGATCTGGGTCAAGGGCTCGGTGCGCGCCATGTGGTACGGGACGGTGACGCGGCCGTGGGCGCGGCAGCACCATCGCGACTGGTATCGACAGATCGTGGGCAAGTAGCGTGACCGCGTCGGCGCCGGCATGAGCACGGTCACGCAGCCCGGCATCGCGGCGCAGGCGACGAGCGATCCGCCGCGGGTGATCGCGCCGGACCGCGCGACGATCTTCGCCGACCGCGCCCGGCGTTTCGTGGCGCTCGCCGACGGCCATGCGCTTTCCGGCTGGCTGCAGTTGCTCGGACGGCTCACGCAGGCCCAGCATGCCGTTCTGCAGTCTTTGCCGGTGCACTTGGCGGCGGCCGAGCCGGCCATCGAACAGGCCCGATTGCATGGCATGCCGCCCGCGCTGTGTACGCAGTGGCCGCGCGATCCGGTCTGGTGCGATGCGCTGCGCCAGATCGTGGCGGCAATGGAAGCCGATTCGTCGGAGCAAGTGCGCGAGCACTGCAAGGCGCTCGCGGCAGCATCGCCGGAGATGCTTGAGTCGCTCGCTGACAAGGTCCTGCGCAACGAGTTTTACGGCCTCGAATCGGGCCTGCTGCCCTATGTCGCCGCCGCGCTGCAAGTCTATTGGACGGCCCTGGCCGCGGCGCTCGGCGTCGAGCATATTGCCATGCTCGACGTGCCGGGCGTCTGCCCCTGCTGCGGCAGCCTGCCGGTGGCCAGCGTCGTGCGCGTCGCACCGGAAATTAATAATCTGCGCTATCTGCATTGTTCGCTGTGCAATACCGAATGGCATCTGGTGCGCGCCAAGTGCGCGGTTTGCGACGCCACCGGCAAGGTTGGCCTGCGCCAGCTCGAAGGTTCGAATTTGGCAAATGCCGAAGCGATGCGCGCCGAAATCTGCGACGACTGCAAGAGCTATCTGAAAATCCTTTACCAGGAGAAGGCGGTCGACGGCGATCCGGTGGCCGACGACCTGGCGACCCTGGCTTTGGATATACTGGTCGACGAAGCCGGTTATGCGCGTGCCGGACCCAATCTTCTCCTCGTGCCCAGAGACGCCTAGAATACAAGAAACGCCATCCTGCTAACTTTCTGCCCGGTCCGGGTGAATGCATGAACCAAGCGCTGCAACGCTCGCAACTCCCTTCCGTCGATCGCCTGCTGGCCGAACCGCAGCTGCAGGCGCTCGCCGCGCAGCACGGCCGCGCGATCGCGACGCGCGCGGTGCGCGAGGAACTGGCCGCGGTGCGGCAGAACCTGCCGGAGACCCCGGCGACGGCATTGCGCGCAGCGCTCGTCGCCGCGATCACGGCGCGCATTGCGCGGGCGACAAGGCCGCGGCTGCGGCGCGTTTTCAATCTGAGCGGAACCGTGCTGCACACCAATCTCGGGCGCGCGCAACTGCCCGAGGAAGCCGTTGAAGCACTGGTCATCGCCGCGCGTTCGCCGTGCGCGCTCGAATACGACGTCGATAGCGGCGGCCGTGGTGATCGCGACGACGTGGTTGATGAACTGCTGCGCGAACTGACCGGCGCCGAAGCGGCGACCATCGTCAACAACAATGCGGCGGCGGTCTTCCTGCTGCTCAACACCCTGGCGCTGAAGAAGGACGTGATCGTCTCGCGCGGCGAACTGATCGAGATCGGCGGCAGTTTCCGCATTCCCGACATCATGCAGCGCGCTGGCGCGCGCCTGGTCGAGGTCGGCACGACCAACCGCACGCACGCCGTGGATTTCGCCGCGGCGCTCGGCCCGCGCACGGCGCTGCTGATGAAGGTGCACACCAGTAACTACGCAGTGCAGGGCTTCACCGAGGCGGTGCCCGAAGAAGAACTCGCGGACATGGCGCACAAGCACGGCGTGCCGCTGGTCGTCGATCTCGGCAGCGGTACCCTGGTCGACATGGTCAAATGGGGACTGCCGCACGAGCCGACGCCGGCCGAAACCATCGCCCATGGCGCCGACCTCGTGAGCTTCTCCGGCGACAAGCTGCTCGGCGGGCCGCAGGCGGGCATCCTGGTTGGCCGCCGCGTGTGAATGGCGCGGAATTGGGAGCCAGCGAGGCGGAGCAAAAGGTAGCCAGTCGATTGCTTGAAATGGACTCCTGAGAGTCCAGCTTGTGCTGCTGGTTTTTGTCTTGCCTTGGCCAGCGGGCGTAGCGTAGCGGAGC
>CAIXAY010000433.1 GCA_903917505.1 uncultured beta proteobacterium
AACTGGAGGAAAATTCCGGCGGCTCAGTACAGATGAAGCAAATACAGATGAAGAACGTCGTGCAGTTATTTTCACGGCGTCATGCAAACTGTCTCCCTACCCTCCGTCTTAGCGTTCAAGCACGAGCGCTGCGCGCTGCGGTGCGGTAACTCCCGCCGCGCCAATCCATTCCCCAGGAGTTTGCGATGAGCACGAACGACCATGATGTAAAAATTCTCAACGGCCTGATCGAGACCACCATCGACAGCGCCGAAGGCTATGAAGAAGCGGCGAAGGACGCCGATAACTCGCGCTTCACCGCGATGTTTCAGAGCCGCGGCTCCGAGCGTCACCAGGTTGCGTCCAAGCTGCAGCAGCAGGTGATTTCGTTGGGCGGCAAGCCGCAGGACAGCGGTACCGTGCTGGCTTCGGCGCATCGCGTATTCGTCAACCTACGCCACACGATGAGCAAGGGCGATACCGCGGTAGTCGACGAGGTCGAGCGCGGTGAAGACCACATCAAGGCCAAGTACGAGGACGCGCTGAAGGACAACGAGGTATCCGTGCCGACCAAGCAGGTGATCACGGATGCCTATGCGTCAGTCCGCCAGGGACACGACCAGATGCGCGATCTGAAGCACGCGCTGCACAACCAGCAGAGCTGAGCGTGATCTGCTTTGCCCTATGGCGAGCGTGCTAGGGAAAAGAAGGCCGCCTCCGGGCGGCTTTCTTTATTCCAGTTCGGGTGAGTGGCGTCGATGCCGAACGTCGAGAAACGCGGCCTCGCGCGACGCGCGTTAAACCGACGGCAACGCGGTGAGCTCGGCGATCGATACCTTGTTCTGTCGCGCGCGAATCTTCGACATCGTGTCATACACCACCTTGCGCACGCGCATGATCGAGCCAATCGGACGATGCGCAGCGAGGCCGTGCCACGGGCTGAAGGCCATGCGGGCGTCGATCGCCGCCGAGCGCGCCTCGGACCACGCTACCTGCCGCGACACGCTCATGTGTGCGACGGTAATGAACGGGCTCTTGTCTTCCGGCCAAGGCACCGAGGCATCTTCGATCGGCATGGCGTCGATATCGGTGCACAGCTGCACGCGGAGCTCCCACAGCGCATCGTTTTGGGCGAAATACGCGTTGACCGCATCGCGGATACCGTCGGGCTTGTGATGCAGGTCCACCGGCGCATCGGTCAGTGCCTGCAATGCGGGTGAGGCGGGAGCAATGGAGAACTTGGCGATATAGGGGCCGTAGAGCGAAGGAACCTGGCTGTAAAACGTCTCGCCAAGGATATTCGTTTCCGGGTGACCGCCCATGGCGATGATGGTGCCACTCTTGCCGCCAAAGGCCTCCACCACTTTCTCCGTACCGCGCGCCACTGCGGAGAAAGCCTTCTTCAGCGATTCGCCCTTGTCGGTGGTGGAAGCCAGCAGTTTGAGATTTTTCAGAAAGTGCTTGGCATCGGGTGCGCCAAACGCGGGGCCGTTGACCATGACGAAATCCTGCGTGGTGTCGCCCTCGCTGCCCGGCAGGCGATCGCCTTCGGCCCCGATCAGCTTGATGGCAAGCGCGCGCGGTGTGGAAACCTTGTCGCCCAGCACGTCGCCCGGCACGGTG
>CAIXAY010000434.1 GCA_903917505.1 uncultured beta proteobacterium
AGACAAGTGGCTCGTAATCTCGATCCGAAGTGCCGGCAGTGCCGCCGCGAAGGCGAAAAGCTGTTCCTCAAGGGTGAAAAGTGCTTTACCGACAAGTGTGCCATCGAGCGTCGCTCGTATGCGCCAGGTCAGCACGGACAGAAGTCGGGGCAGCGCCTGTCCGACTACGGCGTTCACCTGCGTGAAAAGCAGAAGATCCGCCGCATCTACGGCGTGCTCGAAGGCCAGTTCCGCAAGGTATACCAAGCCGCCGCGCAGCGCCGTGGCATGACCGGTGAAAACCTCCTGCAGATGCTGGAATCGCGTCTCGATACCGTCGCTTACCGCATGGGTTTTGCGGCTTCGCGCTCGGAGTCGCGTCAGGTCGTGCGCCACAACGGCGTGCTGGTCAATGGCCGCCGTGTGAATATTCCGTCCTACCAGGTTCGCCCGGGCGATGTCGTCGAAGTCGCCGAAAAGGCCAAGAACCAGTTGCGCGTGAAGGCTGCGCTGCTCGCCGCGGAATCGCGCGGTTTCCCGGAATGGGTGGTGGTTGACGTCAAGGAAGCAAAGGGTACTTACAGGGCTCGTCCGGAACGCAGTGAATTGTCGTCGACGATCAACGAAAGCCTCGTGATTGAGCTTTATTCGAAGTAATCGCGGCTCCGCTTGACTGAAACAAAGGACAAGACATGCAAAGCAGTGGACTATTGAAACCGCGCATCATTGATGTACAGAGTTTGTCGCCGGTGCACGCCAAGGTGGTGATGGAGCCCTTCGAACGGGGCTACGGACACACCCTGGGCAACGCCTTGCGCCGCATTCTGCTCTCGTCGATGCCGGGTTATGCCGCCACCGAGGTGAGCATCGACGGTGTGCTGCACGAATACTCGACGATAGACGGCGTGCAGGAAGACGTCGTCGATATCCTCTTGAACCTCAAGGGCGTCGTCTTCAAGCTGCACAATCGCGAAGAGGCCGTGCTGCAGCTCTCCAAGGAGGGCGAAGGCGTCGTTCGCGCCGGAGATATCGTCGTTTCGCACGAAGTTGAAATCATCAACCCGGATCATGTGATCGCTCACCTCTCCGCCGGCGGCAAGCTGGCCATGGAGTTGAAGGTCGAGAAGTCGCGCGGCTACGTGCCGGGCAATTTGCGCCAGATGGGAGACGACAACAAGAGCATCGGCAAGCTAGTGCTCGACGCGTCGTTTTCGCCGGTGCGCCGGGTCAGTTATTTCGTCGAGAGCGCGCGCGTCGAACAGCGCACCGACCTCGACAAGCTGATCATGGAAATCGAGACCAACGGCGTCATCGAGCCCGAGGAAGCGATCCGCACCGCGGCGCGCATCCTGATGGAGCAGCTGTCGGTGTTCGCCGATCTTGAAGGAACGGCGCTGCCGATCGAGCATCAGAAAGCCGTCCAGGTCGATCCGCTGCTGCTGCGTCCGGTCGATGATCTGGAACTGACGGTGCGTTCGGCGAACTGCCTCAAGGCCGAGAATATCTACTACATCGGCGACCTGATTCAGCGCACCGAAAACGA
>CAIXAY010000435.1 GCA_903917505.1 uncultured beta proteobacterium
GAAATCAGCTGGCATGCGCGCAAAATACTGCCTGCCCACAGTTGCGTAATTATAGAGAACTTATGATCTTCAGGCTTTCCTGCTTGCGCGTTTTCATCGCCCGTATCGGGCGGCGGTTCGTCGAGGAGAACTTCGACCAGATCAGCGCGAGTCTGGCTTTCACGACGCTTTTGTCGCTGGTGCCGCTGGTCGCCGTGGTGCTGGGCATCGTGTCGGCGCTGCCTTTCTTTCCCGGCATGATGGACCAATTTGATCAGTTCCTGATCCGCGGCCTGCTGCCCGAACGCAGCGCCGGATTGATCATCGATTACGTGCTGCACTTTTCGCAAAACGCCACGGACGTCACCCTGCTTGGCCTGTCGGCGCTGGTCGTCACCGTGTACCTGCTGCTGCTGACCATCGAGCGCGCGTTCAATCACGTCTGGTCGGTCACCGAGAAGCGCGGCTGGTGGCGCCGCCTGCGGCTTTATGCGGCGGTCCTCGCCTTGTGGCCGCTGGCCGTCGCCTGCGTGGTCGTGGCGATCTCCTACGCCGTGACGATCTCGCTGGGACTCGTCGACGAGCAAGCCTGGTTGCGTGATCTCACGCTCAAGGCGACCGGATTGTTCGTCGCGGCCCTGTTCTTCGCCGGCCTCTATTTTGCCGTTCCCAATACCCGGGTCGCGCCGCGCGATGCCCTGTGGGCCGGCCTGTTCGCCGCCGGTGGCTTTCTGTTGATGCAAAAGGCATTCGGCTTCTACCTCGCGCACTTCCCGTCCTATACGCTCGTCTATGGCGCCTTTGCGACCGTGCCGATCTTCCTCGTGTGGTTGTACCTGTCCTGGGCGGTGGTCTTGCTTGGCGCTCTGGTTGCCTCGACCCTGCCCGAGTTCAGGCGCTGCGCCGAGCAGGCCCGAGTGCATTCGGCTTAGAACAGCGTCTTGTTGTCGGGCTCGATCGAGAAGACTTCGATCTGGCTGTTGCGTTCGTCGAGATGGGTGCTCCTCACTTCCCGCACCTCAAGATTTTCCTTTTCGACGACCAGCACGAAATTCTTGCGCTTCTTGTCCAGGGCGCCCGAGGGAACGACGAGCATCTCGCTCGAGCGCAACGCCGGAATTTCAGGCAGGATCAGGACCGACAAGCGGCCGCTGTCGTCCGTATCGGTCGGCACCGCGAGAAAAGCGGGTACCGCATGCGTCGCCAGAATCTGCAGGCCGAACTCCAGATGCTCCTGGTTCTCCGACAAGGCCCAGCGGACGATGCAGATTTGCCAGTCCTCGCCGGACTCGGTGCGGATCGCGGTAACGTCGCCGACCGCCATCGCGCCGGTCTTCCCCGAGACGTGCATCACGGCATAGCCATCCGGACTCTCGTTGGTGACCATCCAGCTCGAGGTGTCGACCAGGGCCGCGTCGCCTTCCTGGAACAGGGTCCACAGGTTGCCCAAGCCGGCGCAAAGGGCCGCACGGTAGTTCTGGCGGCGACGCGGGAAGCGGCGCTTGCCGGGTTCGCCCCAGTAGGTGATGAGCCGGCGCAAAACGCCGCGCCCTGCCGTCGTTGCGGCAAATTCGGGCAAGCCGAGCTGCTGCGCGTCGGCGCCCGCTTCGAGGGCGGCAAGTTGCTCGCGCAGCAGCGCCGCGAGCCGGTCGCAGGAAAAATAGCGGACCGGCTGGTCGGGCGGCGGCGCCTTGCGTGAGCAGGCCACGGCCGGCGCGTCGCGCGCCGGGTCGATCCAGAACGCAGCGGGCGTCGGCGTTGCCTTGGCATTGGCCGAATCGATCCAGTCTGGGAAAGCCTCGAGATAAGTCGACACGAAGCTCACTTCGCGCGCACTGAATGACGCCGGCTGGGCGCAGCCGAGCAGGATCGCCGAGTAATAGATTTTCTGCAGGCCCTTTGCCGCACTGTCCGGCACGTCGCCGCCAGGACTGAGACGGCAGGCCGTGTCATAAGCATGGTGCAATTGCTGCCAGATTCCGGGGCTGGCCGGGGAGGCCGCAAGATCGCTGATCAGCAGATGCTGTGCCAGGGCTTGCAGGCTTCTTTGCAGGGTCAGGTCGAGGACGTCGGCGCGCTGGCGCAGGCCACGGATCAACAGGACGTCAATATTGTCGAGGCTGGCGAGCAAGTCCTCGGCGAGGGTGGCGAGCAAGTCCTGCAGGCCGCGGATCACCTGCCGTGTCTTGCGCGGCACGGGAAAGGACACGGTGGTCAGCGAGGGCAGCAGGGCGGTGAGAACCGACATGCTGCGCACATAGAGCTGGTCGAGTACCCTGGCGCGCTCTTCGGGGGCCGCCTGGCTGGCACGCAGGGCGGACAGCAGACCGCGCAGCGGCGTCAGCTCGTCGGCGGCGTTGAGCGGCCGCGGCTTGTCGAGCCACGCGAAAGCGCCTGGCAATCCTGCCGGCGAGAGCGCAGGAGCCTCGTTGCTGACTGAAACGGGACGCGAATCGGCCATGGCAGGAAAGAGGTAGAATGAAGTCGCCTGCCCAGTATAACGGTAGCTCGGGAATGTGGGCAAAATTCATGGTTTGCCGCCGTGGACTCCTCGCAGCTTAAATATCAGCTTGTTTTTTCGCGCTTTCTTGTTATAATTTCGCCCTTTTTCCCAGTTCGGAATAGATCCTATGGTTGTTATTCGTCTCGCCCGCGGTGGCGCGAAAAAGCGTCCCTTCTACAATCTCGTGGTGACCGATTCGCGCACCCGCCGTGATGGCCGCTTCATTGAGCGGATTGGTTTCTACAATCCGATCGCTACCGAAAAGGAAGAAGGCCTGCGCATTGCGGCTGACCGCCTGAGCTTCTGGCAAGGTCAGGGCGCCCGCCTGTCGCTGACTGTCGCGCGCCTGGTCAAGCAGTCGGCAGTCAAGGCAGCGGCCTGAACGGTTGTTGCAAGCATTGCCTGAAACCGCCGGTTTAGCAGCGCCTGCCGATATCGTCGTGCTCGGCAAGATCGTCGGTCCGTATGGTTTGCGCGGTGCGGTCAAGGTGCATCCGTTTGCCGATGATCCGCAGGCCTGGGCCAGATTGCCCGGCTGGTGGGTCGGACGAGACGGTGAGGCGCCGGAGTCGTGGCGCCTGACGCCGCTGAAGAGTTGCAAGCTGCACGGCGATGTGCTGATCGCCGAGTTGGAGTGCCTGCCTGATCGCAATGCGTCGGAAAAGGCGCACGGGATGCTGGTCGGCGCGCCGCGCGCCGCATTGCCGGCGGCGGGGAAGGACGAGTATTACTGGGCCGATCTGATCGGCTTGCAGGTGTTTAACACGCACGATGAGCCCTTGGGCCAGGTGCTCGGCCTGATCGCCACGTCGGCGAACGACGTGTTGCGCGTCGGCAGCGCCGGGGAGGGTGAGCAAGGCAAGGAGCAGGACAAGGAGCGGGAGCGCCTGCTGCCGTTTGTCGCGGCCGTGGTGCTGGAAGTGGATTTGCAGGAACGGCGCATGCGCGTCGATTGGGAAGCCGATTGGTAGGTTTTGCCGAGGGTAATCGCGTGTCATGCAGCCGGTTAGTTGCCGATGTGGTGACGCTGTTCCCCGAGATGTTCGTTGCGCTGACGCAATCGGGGGTGACGCGGCGGGCCTTGGAAGAAGGGCGCTGGAGCCTGGACTTCTGGAATCCGCGTGATTTCACCAGCGACAATCATCGCACCGTCGATGATCGCAGCTATGGCGGCGGGCCGGGGATGGTGATGATGGTCGAGCCGCTGCGCGCAGCCATTGCCGCGGCCAGGGCCAGCCAGGCGGCGGCCGGAGTGGCGCAGAGCAGGGTGGTGTATCTGTCACCGCAAGGCGCGCCGCTGACGCATGGTCGGGTGATGGGTTTTGTGCAGCAGGTCGGGAGCGAGGGTTTGGTCCTGCTCTGCGGCCGCTACGAAGGAATCGACGAGCGCTTGATCGGGCGCTGCGTCGATGAGGAAATTTCGATCGGGGATTTCGTGCTCTCGGGCGGCGAGATTCCGGCGATGGCCATGCTGGATGCCATCGTCAGGCAGTTGCCAGGCGTGCTGAACGACGCCGAATCGGCACAACAGGATTCGTTTGTTGCGGGTTTGCTGGATTGCCCGCACTATACGCGGCCGGAGGATTACGACGGTCAGCGGGTGCCGGATGTCTTATTGTCCGGGCACCACGAGCAGATTCGCCGCTGGCGCCTGAAGCAGGCGCTGGGACGAACCTGGCAGCGACGCCCGGATTTGCTGGCGGGGCGTTCGTTGTCGCAAGAGGAAACGCAACTCCTGGTGGAGTTTCAGGAGCAATGCGGTCAGGATAATAAAAGGTAGTGTTTGCAAACGGAGTTAAAAGATGAATCTGATAGAGCAGCTTGAGCAAGAAGAAATTGCCCGCATGGGCAAGACCATCCCCGCCTTCGCGCCGGGCGACACCGTCGTCGTCCAGGTCAAGGTGAAAGAAGGCGCCCGCGAGCGTCTGCAGGCTTACGAAGGCGTGGTCATCTCGAAACGCAACCGTGGCCTCAATTCCAACTTCATCGTCCGCAAGATCTCGTCGGGCGAAGGCGTTGAGCGGACATTCCAGACTTATTCGCCGCTCGTCGCCGCGATCGAAGTCAAGCGCCGCGGCGACGTGCGCCGCGCCAAGCTTTACTATCTGCGCGAGCGTTCCGGCAAGTCGGCGCGCATCAAGGAAAAGCTGACGCGCAAGCAGAAGGTCGTCATCGAAGGCTGATCCGCTTTCGCAGAAAAAACGGGGTGGCGTCGCAGGACGCCGCCCCGTTTTGCGTTTCAGTCCGGCTTGCGGTTGGCGTTCTCGATCAGTGCGTAGGCCGAGTGGTTGTGAATCGACTCGAAGTTTTCCGATTCGACGACATAGGAATAAATCCGCGTTTCGGCCGAAAGCCGGGCGGCGACGTCGCGCACCATGTCCTCGACGAATTTCGGGTTGTCGTAGGCGCGCTCGGTGACGTACTTCTCGTCGGGCCGCTTGAGCAGGCCGTAAAGCTCGCAGGAGGCCTGCGCTTCGACCAGCTCGACGATCTCCTCGATCCACACGTGCGCGTTGATGCGGGCGCTGACCGTGACGTGCGAGCGCTGGTTGTGCGCGCCACGCTCGGAAATCTTCTTCGAGCACGGGCACAGGCTGGTCACCGGAACGACGACCTTGATCGTCGAGGCGATCTCGCCGTGGCAGATTTCGCCGGAGAGCGTGACGTCATAATCCATCAGGCTTTGCACGCCCGAGACCGGCGCCGACTTGTTGATGAAGTAAGGGAAATTCATTTCGATGTGGCCGGTCACGGCCTCGAGCTTGCTGACCATTTCGCGCAGCATGGCCGGGAAGTTCTGCACCGAGATCTCGCGTTCGTGGCTGTTCAGGATTTCAACGAAGCGCGACATGTGCGTGCCCTTGAAATTGTGCGGCAGGCTGACGTACATGTTGAACACGGCGATGGTGTGCTGTATGCCGCCGGACTTGTCGAGGACCTTGACCGGATGGCGGATCGCCTTGATGCCGACCCGGTTGATGGCGATCTGCCGGGTGTCTGCCGAGTTCTGGACATCGGCCATGGCCAGATGGTCCGGGGGGGTGTGCGGTGCGTTCATGTCGATTCCAGGTGATGTGGCCAGATCAAATTGCCTGCTGAACTTGTCCGTCGAGCGGGCTTTGTTGCGCGCGTGCCGTGCGGACGATTCCCTCCTTGTCGAGACCCACTTCCGCGAGCAGCTGCGCCTGATCGCCATGATCGATGAAACGGTCGGGAAGTCCGATGCGCACGAAGCGCGCCGTGCTGCCGATTTCATCGAGGACGCGCGCCACTTCGGCGCCCGCGCCACCGATCAGGGCATTCTCTTCGACGCTGATCAGCAGCGAATGTTCCCGCGCCAGCCCGCCGATCAGTTCGCGGTCTATGGGTTTGACGAAGCGCATGTTGGCGACGGTGGCGTCGAGTTCCTGCGCCGCTTTGAGCGCCGGCGCGAGCATGCTGCCAAAGGCGAGCAACGCGATATTCTTGCCACGCCGGCGGATTTCGCCGCGACCGATGGGCAGACCTTCCAGCGCCTTGTCGATGGCGACGCCGGGGCCGGCCCCGCGCGGGTAGCGCACGGCGCTCGGCCCGTCGATGCGGTGATAAGCGGTGGTGAGCATCTTGCGGCACTCGTTCTCGTCGGCCGGCGTCATGACGACCAGGTTCGGAATGCAGGTGAGGTAAGACAGATCGAAGGCGCCGTGGTGCGTCGGGCCGTCGGCGCCGACCAGGCCGCCGCGGTCGAGGGCGAACACCACCGGCAGCTTTTGCAGGGCGACATCGTGCAACAGCTGGTCGTAGCCGCGCTGCAGGAAAGTCGAATAGATCGCCAGCACCGGGCGCATGCCGGCGCAGGCGAGGCCGGCAGCGAAGGTCACGGCGTGCTGCTCGGCGATGCCGACGTCGAAATAGCGCTCGGGAAAACGTTCGGCGAAACGCATCATTCCCGAACCCTCGCCCATCGCCGGCGTGATGCCGATCAGATTGGCGTCGGCGGCGGCCATGTCGCACAGCCAGTCGCCGAAAACCTGCGTGTAGCTGGGCTTGCCGCCGCCCTTGCCGCCTTCGATGCCGATTTCCGGCACGAATTTGGACACCCCGTGATAGAGGATGGGGTCGGCTTCGGCGAGCTTGTAGCCTTGCCCCTTGCGGGTGATCACGTGGAGGAACTGCGGCCCCTTGAGCTTCTGCAGGTTCTGCAGCGTCGGAATCAGCGAGTCGAGATCGTGGCCGTCGATCGGTCCGATGTAATTGAAGCCGAGTTCCTCGAACAGCGTTCCCGGCGTCAGCATGCCCTTGACGTGTTCCTCGACGCGGTTGGCGAATTCGAGCAGCGAGGGCGACACGGCGAGCACTTTCTCGCCGGCCTTGCGCGCCGCGTTGAAAGCGCTGCCCGAGAACAGGCGCGCGAGATAGCGGTTGAAGGCGCCGACCGGGCGCGAGATCGACATGTCGTTGTCATTGAGGACGACGAGCATGTCGGCATCGGCGACGCCGGCGTTGTTCATCGCCTCGAAGGCCTGCCCGGCCGACATCGCGCCGTCGCCGATGATCGCCACCGTCCGGCGCGTTTCGCCCTTGAGCTTGGCGGCGAGCGCCATGCCGAGCGCGGCCGAGATCGAGGTCGACGAATGGCCGACGCCAAAGGTGTCGTACTCGCTCTCGCTGCGCTTGGGAAATCCCGAAACGCCGTCCTGCGCGCGCAGCTTGGCCATTCCCGCCCGCCGGCCGGTGAGCACCTTGTGCGCGTAGGTCTGGTGGCCGACATCCCAGACCAGGCTGTCGTGCGGCGTGTCGAAGACGTAATGCAGGGCGACGGTCAGCTCGACCGTCCCGAGATTGGACGACAGGTGGCCGCCGGTGCGCGACACGGATTCGACGAGGAAGCTGCGCAATTCCTCGGCCAGCTGCGGCAAGTCTTTGCGGGCGAGATCGCGTAACTGCGCCGGGCTGGTGATGGTGTCGAGCAAAGGATAGGAAGTCATTGGGTAGCGGGTCCGGCGTGGAATTGCTGGCCGCAACGCGCGGCCTTTGGCTAAAACTTGCGGCGGGTTATGAAATCGGTCAGCTCGATCAGGCGGCGGGCGCGTTCGCCGAAAATGGCGAGCGATTCGAGCGCCTGTGCCCTGAGTTCATCGGCGAATTCGCGGGCGCGTTCAAGACCGACGAGGCTCACGTAAGTCGGCTTTTCGGCCGCCGCGTCCTTGCCTGCGGTCTTGCCCAGGGTCGCCGTGCTGGCCGTGCAGTCGAGGATGTCATCGACGACCTGAAACAGCAGGCCGGCGCGCTTGGCAAAGCGATCGAGCGCGGCATCCTGCGCGGCGGAGAGGGCGGCGCCGCACAGCGCGCCGAGCATCACCGCGGCGCGGATCAGGGCGCCGGTCTTGAGCGCGTGCATCAATTCGAGTTCCGGCAGATTGATCGCCTGGCCGACTGCGCCAAGATCGATCGCCTGGCCGCCGGCCATGCCGCGCGAGCCGCTGGCCAGCGCCAGCAGGCGCACCATTTCAAGCTGCCGCGCCGGATTTACCGCGGCGCTGCCGAGATCGTCGCGGGCGAGCAGTTCAAAGGCCAGCGACTGCAGGCTGTCGCCGACCAGCAGGGCGGTCGGCTCGTCGTACTCGACGTGGCAGGTCGGCCGGCCGCGCCGCAGGACGTCGTCATCCATGCACGGCAGGTCGTCATGGGCGAGCGAATAGGCATGGATCAGTTCGACGGCGCAGGCGACGATTTCAAGCCCTTGCGGCGCCGCGCCGGTCAACTCGCCCGCCGCGAAGGCGAGCAGCGGGCGAACGCGTTTGCCGCCGCCCAGGCTGGCGTAGCGCATGGCCTGGTGCAGGCGTGCCGGAATGGCTTCGTCGGGCGGCAGCAGCCGCGCCAGCGCGGCTTCGACGCGCGCCTGGACGCCGCGCATCCAGTCGGGGAAGAGCAAATCGTTGCCGGCGAGCGGCGCGCTCACTTGGCGTCGTCCGGCAGCGGCGCAGGGTCGGACGGTGCCTCGAAATCGCGCAATGCGCCGTTTTCAAGGACCTGTATCTTTCGCTCGGCGTCGGCGAGTTGCTGCTGGCAATGCTTGAGCAGTTCGCTGCCGCGCCGGTAGGCCGCGATCGATTCTTCGAGCGGCAGGCGCCCGCCTTCCATGTTGCGAACGATCTGTTCGAGTTCGGCCAGCGCCGCTTCAAATTTCAATGCGTTTGCCGGCGGCAACGCGGCATCGGCAGCGTCGCTTTCAGGCCGGTCGGCCGAGGGTGATTGCGCCATGAGGAATGCTCAAATAAAACAGCGGAAAATAGCTCAAGAAGGGCCTCGCGGTCAATTGCAAAGCGACCGGAAAGTGGAAAGCGACTAGAATACCCCTTTTCCCATACCTGTCGTTAGACCAA
>CAIXAY010000436.1 GCA_903917505.1 uncultured beta proteobacterium
GACCAGCACCAGATCGCCTATGGTCATGTTCCCGGCAACGACGCCCGCCGCCGCGCGCCACATCATCGCCGTGACGCCACCGGCGATGATGATCTGCTGGCCGAGGTTGAGCCAGGACAGCGAGACCTGGCTCCGGGTCGCCGCGTCCTGCCAGCGCATCAGGTGCGCATCGTAACGCCCGGCCTCGTAGTCCTCGTTGTTGAAATACTTGACCGTCTCGTAGTTGAGCAGGCTGTCGATGGCTTGCGAATTGGCCGCCGAGTCGCTGTCATTGACCTGGCGGCGCAGGCCGATGCGCCAGTTGCTGATCTTCACCGTGAACAGCACGTAGGCGGTCAGCGAGAGCAGGGTGATGACGACGAAGCCACTGTCATACTTGACGAAGAGGATGCCGAGCACCAGCGAGATCTCGACCAGGGTCGGCAGGATCGAATAGAGGGTGTAGCTGATCAGGCTCGAGATCGAGCGGCTGCCGCGTTCGATGTCGCGCGACACGCCGCCGGTCTGGCGCTCGAGGTGGAAGCGCAAGGAAAGCGCATGCAGGTGGCGGAACACTTCGAGCGCGAGGCGCCGAACCGCCTGCTGCGTGACGCGGGCGAACAGGATTTCGCGCAGTTCGGTAAACAGCGAAGTCGAAAAGCGCAGCGCGCCGTACAGGGTCAGCAGCAGTACCGGCAGCGCGAGCGGCATCTGGGTGACGGTCAGCTTGTCGATCATCTCTTTGAAGACCATCGGCACGGCGACATTGGCCAGCTTGGCGCAGACCAGGCAGGACAACGCCAGCAAGACCCGCCACTTGTATTGCCACAGGTAGGGCCCGAGGCTGTTCAGGGTCTGCCATACGCGCGAGTCCCCGGCGGGCGCGGGGCGCTGCCGGGAATCGGCGTAACTGCGGGAGTCGCTGCGGGAGCTGTGGCGCATGGTGAAAATGATATTCGGCGTTTCGAATAAGCCACTTTACTTGATCGACGCGCTAAACGCCTTGCCGCTTGCTATTGCCGGGGCATTCGCATAATATCAAACGAACGTTTGAACTTGCCGTCTTGCCGCATGTCTGAAGGACTGTGCAGTCCCGAGCAAAACCATGACCGACAACAAACTGAATCCGGATACGCGCGAACGCATACTCGACTTCGCCGAGCGCCAATTCATGGCGCACGGTTACGAGGGCACGTCGATGCGCATGATCACCAGCGCCGCCGGGGTCAATCTGGCGGCGGTCAATTATCATTTCGGTTCCAAGGAGGGCCTGCTGCGCGAGGTTTTCCGGCGTCGCCTGGGCTGGCTCAACGGCGAGCGCCTGCGTGTCCTGGGGGCCCTCGAAGCGCAGGCCGGTGGCGCGCCGCTCAAGCCTTCGCAAGTACTCGAAGCGTTTTTCGGCACCCTGCTGCGCATCGGCGAGGATGAATCGCATGGCGGCATGACCTTCCTGCGCCTGCTCGGGCGCACGCTGACCGATCCGGCCGAATTCATCCGCACCTTCTTCGCCAGTGAATATGCCGAAGTCATCGAGCGCTACAAGCTCGCGCTTTTCCGTGCGCTGCCCGATGTGCCGCGCGCCGAAATCGTCTGGCGCCTGCATTTCATGCTCGGCGCGATGTCCTACGCGATCGCCGGCACCGATGTGCTGCAAGTCATCACCGGTCTCGGCATTGGCGATGCCGCCGGCGAAACCGTGGATAGCGGAAGCGCGGCCAGGAAGCTCGCCGAACGGCTGATGCCTTTCCTGCTTGGCGGCTTGCGCGCTCCCTTGCCGGCGAGCGTTGCGGCAAGGCCGAAACCGCAGCGCGCCACCCGGGCGCGCCGCAAATCACCGAACCTGGCGGAGAAGAAACCATGATCGCACAGCTCGCCCTCGCGCTAGTCTCGTTTGCGGCACTGGCCGCGGCGCTGATCCTGGGCGTTCGCCCCTGGCGCCGCATGGTGCTGACGCGCGCCATCTTCAAGACTTACAAGAGCGTGCTGCCGCAGATGTCCGATACCGAGCGCGACGCGCTGGCCGCGGGAACCGTCTGGTGGGAAGGCGAGTTGTTCCGCGGTGACCCCGACTGGAACAAGCTGCTCGCCATGCCGGTGCCGAAACTCTCGGCCGAGGAGCAGTCCTTTTTGGACAACGAGGTCGAGCACGCCTGCGCCCTGGTCAGCGACTGGCAGGTGACGACCGAATTGCACGACCTTTCGCCAGAGGCCTGGAAGTTCATCAAAGAAAAAGGCTTCCTCGGCCTGATCATTCCGAAGAAGTACGGCGGCCGCGAGTTCTCCGCTTACGGCCACACGCAGGTGATGACCAAATTGTCGACGCGCTGCTCGGCGCTGTCGATCACCGTCATGGTACCCAACTCTCTGGGCCCCGCCGAGTTGCTGCTGCACTACGGCACCGAGGAACAGAAGAATCACTATCTGCCGCGGCTGGCCAAGGGCATCGATATCCCGGCTTTCGCGCTGACCAGCCCGTGGGCAGGTTCGGATGCCGCTTCGATTCCCGATTACGCGACCGTTTGCAAAGGCCAGTGGCAGGGCCAGGAAGTGCTCGGCATGCGCGTCATCTGGGACAAGCGCTACATCACGCTCGGCCCGGTGTGCACGCTGCTCGGCCTGGCTTTCCGCCTCTACGACCCGCACGCCCTGCTCGGCGGCAAAAAAGACCTCGGCATCACCTGCGCGCTGGTGCCGCGCGACACGCCCGGCGTCGAAATCGGCCGCCGCCATTTTCCGCTCAACGCCATGTTTATGAACGGCCCGACGCGGGGCAAGGAAGTCTTTATGCCGCTCGACTACATCATCGGCGGCGCGAATATGGCCGGCCAGGGCTGGCGCATGCTAATGGAATGCCTGGCCGCCGGCCGGGCGATCTCGCTGCCTTCGTCCTTCACCGGCATGTCGCAACTAACGGCGCGCGCGGTCGGCGCCTACGCCCGCGTGCGCAGCCAGTTCAGGCTGGCGATCGGCCGCTTTGAAGGCATCGAGGAGCCGCTGACACGCATCGGCGCCTACACCTACTCGATGGACGCAGTGCGCAAGTTTACGGCGAGTGCGGTCGATCTGGGCGAGAAGCCGTCGGTCGCCTCGGCGATCGCCAAGTACCACGTGACCGAGCGCGCGCGCCAGGTGGTCATTGACGGCATGGACATCAGCGGCGGCAAGGGCATCTGCCTCGGCCCGTCGAATCTTCTCGGCCGCGCCTATCAGCAGCTGCCGATCGGCATCACCGTCGAAGGCGCCAACATCCTGACGCGCAGCCTGATCATCTTCGGGCAGGGTGCGATCCGTTGCCATCCTTACGTGCTCAAGGAAATGCAGGCGGCGCATGACCCGCAGCCCGAACGGGGGCTCGTCGATTTCGACCGCGCCCTGTTCGGCCATGTCGCCTTCACTTTCCGCCATTGCCTGCGCGCGCTGGCCATCGGCCTGACCGGTTCGCACTTCGTCACCGTGCCGCAGGCCGTCGCGCCCGAGACGCGGCGCTATTACCAGCAACTGACGCGCTTCTCGTCGGCCTTCGCCTTCCTCGCCGACATCGCCATGCTGGTGATGGGCGGCGAGCTCAAGCGCCGCGAAAAGCTCTCGGCGCGCCTCGGCGACATCCTGTCCATGCTCTACCTCTGCTCGGCGACGCTCAAGCGCTACGAGTCGGAAGGCCGCCAGGCCGACGATGCGCCGCTCATGCATTGGGCCATCTGGGACGCCATGTACAAGACGCAGATGGCTTTCGACGGGGTCATCGCCAACTTCCCGAACCGCTTCATCGGCCGCCTGCTGTACCGCATCATCTTCCCGCTCGGCCATCCCTACGACGTGCCGTCCGATCAGGTGGGCCATCAGGTCGCGCAGATCCTGATCTCGCCGTCGGCGGCGCGCGATCGCCTGACCGCCGAGACCTATCTTCCGACCGCCGCCGGCGAAGCGATGGCCGCGCTCGAGGCGGCGCTCAAGGCGACGATAGACGCCGAACCGATCGAGCACAAGATACGCGCCGCCGAAAAGGACGGACTGTTCGCCGGCATGGCCGAGGCCAACGTGCGCGACATCGCGCAGGCGGCCCTGTCGCTCGGGGTGGTGACGGCCGATGAGTTCGCCCTGCTCAAGCGGCGCAACGAGTTGCGTGACATTGTCATTCACGTCGACGATTTCCCGTTCGACTACGGATTTTCCCGGCAGGAGCCGCAGGCGCATAAAGCCGCGGCCTGAGACAAGAAAATACTTCGGAGAGCCCATGGCGTTTCAACCCGTGTATATCGTCGACGGCGCGCGAACGCCGTTTCTCAAAGCGCGCAATGGGCCTGGCCCGTTTTCGGCGAGCGACCTCGCGGTTCAGGCCGGGCGTTCACTGCTGCTGCGCCAGCGCTTTGCGCCGACCGATCTTGACGAAGTCATTCTCGGCTGCGCGAGCCCCGCGCCCGACGAGACCAATATCGCCCGCCTCGTCGCGCTGCGCCTCGGTTGCGGCCATAGCGTGCCGGCGTGGACGGTGATGCGCAACTGCGCCAGTGGCATGCAGGCTATCGATTCGGCGATCGCCAATATCCAGTGCGGCCGCTCGCAGCTGGTGCTTGCCGGCGGCAGCGATGCGCTGTCGCGCGCGCCGTTGCTCTACAACGCGCCGATGGTCGGGTGGTTCGCGCGCCTGATGCAGGCCAAAACGGCGGCGCAGAAAATCGCGGCGTTCGCCGGCCTGCGCCCGACGCAGCTGTTTGCGCCGGTGATCGGCATCATGAAGGGCTTAACCGATCCGATGGTCGGCCTGTTGATGGGCCAGACCGCCGAGATCCTCGCCGCGCAGTTCGGCATCACGCGGGCGCAGATGGACGACTATGCGCTGCACAGCCACGAACGCGTCGTCGCCGGGCGCGCGGCCGGGCATTGCGGCGAAATCGTTCCCCTAGTTGATGGCGAGGCGCGCGTCCACGCCGAGGACGACGGCGTGCGCGCCGATGCGAGCCGCGACGGGCTCGCCAAGCTCAAGCCCTTCTTCGACAGGAAATACGGCCGCGTTACCGCCGGCAACAGTTCGCAGATCAGCGACGGCGCTGCCTGGCTGATCCTGGCCAGCGCCGCCGCCGTCGACAAGTGGCAACTGCAGCCGCTCGGCCGGATCAGCGACAGCGAGTGGGCGGGACTCGACCCGGCGCTGATGGGGCTGGGACCAGTGCATGCCGTTACGCCGATATTGCAGCGTCATGGCTGGGGCCTGGACGACATCGACGCCTGGGAAATCAACGAAGCCTTCGCCGCGCAGGTTCTCGCCTGCCTTGCCGCGTGGCAATCGGACGATTACTGTCGCGCCCAACTCAACCTGCCGACGGCATTGGGCAGCCTGCCGCCCGAGCGGCTCAACGTCGATGGCGGGGCGATCGCGCTTGGCCACCCGGTCGGCGCTTCCGGCGCGCGCATCGTCCTGCACCTGCTGCACGTGCTGCGCATAAGGCAAGCGCGGCGCGGCATCGCCGCGATCTGCATCGGCGGCGGCATGGGCGGCGCGATGCTGGTCGAGACGCTGCAATGAGCAAATGCCGAACGGTCGCCAAGTGCAACCCCTCCCAACCTCCCCTTGTCAGGGGAGGAGACAACCATCCAGACTCCCCCCTGATAAGGGGGGCTGGGGGGGTTATAAGGCCGAGGCACGGCGATAAGAGGTTGTCACGATGATGAATGCAGTCAACTACCGACACTGGCGCATTGATATCGATGCCGGCGGCATCGCCACCGCGACTTTTGACAAACGCGGAGAATCGGCCAATTCGCTGTCCGCGGCGGTGATGGACGAGCTGGCGCAGATTCTCGATGCGTTGGACGCCGCGCCGCCGACAGGCCTGATCATCCGCTCCGGCAAGGCGGCCGGCTTCATCGCCGGCGCCGATATCGGCGAGTTTTCCGCGCTCGACACGGCAGAAAAAGGCATCGCGCTGGTGCGCCGCGGCTGGGATATGTTCAACCGCCTGGCGGCCGTGTCCTACCCGACGCTGGCGCTGGTGCGCGGCCATTGCCTCGGCGGCGGACTTGAACTGGCGCTGGCCTGCCGCTACCTGCTCGTCGTCGACGACGCGGCGACGCGGCTCGGCCTGCCGGAAGTGATGCTCGGCATCTTCCCCGGCTGGGGCGGCATGCTGCGCCTGCCGCAGCGCATCGGCGCGCCGGCGGCGCTCGACCTGATGCTCAGCGGCAAAACGGTCGGCGCCGCGCAGGCAAAGCGCATGGGCCTGGCCGACGATTGCGTGCCGGTCCGGGTGATGGATAGCGCGGCACGGATCCTGGTCGCATCGAACGCGCCGCGCCGCCCGCTCCCCTTGCTGCAGCGCCTGCTCAGTGGCCCGCTCAAGGGATTCGTCGCGGCCGGCGCCAGAAAACGCTTGGCCAGCCGCGCGCGCCGCGAGCATTATCCGGCGCCCTACGCAATCATCGAAATCTGGGCCGAACATCACGGCAATGCGCTGGCCGCGCCGCGACTCGTCGAGCGCATCGTCGGCTCGAGTACGGTGCGCAATCTCCTGCGGGTGTTTCACCTGCGCGAGCGGCTCAAGGCCTTTGGCAAGCAGGATGGCGCTTTCGAGGCGCGGCGCGTGCATGTCGTCGGCGCCGGCGTCATGGGCGGCGACATCGCCGCCTGGTGCGCCCTGCGCGGCTTGACGGTAACCCTGCAGGACCAGGATCTGGCGCGCATCGTGCCGGCGTTGAAGCGCGCTTACGCCGATTACGGCAAGCGCCTGCGCGACAAGATCGAATTGCGCGACACCATCGATCGATTGATCCCCGATCCGGAGGGCCACGGCGCGGCGCAGGCCGATGTGGTCATCGAAGCCATTTACGAGAACCTCGAAGCCAAGCAGGCGCTGCTGGCCAAACTCGAACAAGTGATGAAACCCGGCGCCGTGCTGGCGACCAATACCTCGAGCCTGCAGCTCGAGGCGCTGCGCAGCAAGCTCGTCGATCCGGCGCGCCTGGTCGGCATCCACTTCTTCAATCCGGTGTCGCGGATGCCGCTTGTCGAGGTCGTTTCCGGCGCCGGCGGCGACGCGCAAATGGCCGGCCGCGCCGCCGCCTTCGTCAAGCAGATCGACCGCCTGCCGCTGCCGGTCAAGAGCGCGCCGGGCTTCCTGGTCAATGCCGTCCTCGCGCCTTACATGCAAGAAGCGATGCGCGCGGTCGACGAGGGGCTGGCGCCGGAAACGGTGGACGCGGCGATGCTCGCTTTCGGCATGCCGATGGGTCCGGTCGAGCTTGCCGACCTGGTCGGTCTGGATGTCGTGCTCGCCGCCGGCCGCGGATTGTCGGCGCAGGCCGAGCCGCCCAGATGCCTCGTCGAGCGCGTCGATGCCGGCCGTCTCGGCAAGAAGACCGGCCGCGGCTTTTACGTTTACGCC
>CAIXAY010000437.1 GCA_903917505.1 uncultured beta proteobacterium
CGCCGTGATCATGCACGCCGACGGGTCGGTGACCATACAGGACGACGGGCGCGGCATCCCGGTCGAGATTCACCCGGTCGAAAAAGTGCCGACGGTCGAAGTCGTATTCACGCAACTGCACGCCGGCGGCAAGTTCAACAAGAGCGACGGCACTTCGGCCTATCGTTTTTCCGGTGGGCTGCACGGCGTCGGCGTGTCGGTCACCAACGCCCTGTCGAAGCGCCTCGAGGTCGAAGTCGTTCGCGACGGCGCCCGCCACCAGATCGCTTTCTCCGGCGGCGCGGTGATCGAGGCGCTGCAACGCATCGGCGATGCGCCGAAGAAAGCCAGCGGCACGCGCGTGCGGGCCTGGCCCGACACGCAATTCTTCGACTCGCCGACGATCCCGCTCGCCGAGCTCGAACGCCTGCTGCGCAGCAAGGCCGTGCTGCTGCCCGGGCTGGAAATCTCGCTGACCATCGAGAACGGCGCGACGACGACCTGGCGCTTCGCCGACGGCATGCAGCAATACCTCGCCGAGCAAATCGAAGGCGAACTCGCGGCGCCGATCTTCACCGCCGAGAAATATGCGCCGCCCGAGGACGAGAACTTCCCGGTCGGTTCCGGCGCCGCCTGGGCGATTTGCTGGACCGCCGAAGGCAACCTGGCGCGCGAATCCTACGTCAACCTGATCCCGACGCCGGCCGGCGGCACGCACGAGACCGGGCTGCGCCAGGCCGCCTTCGACGCCGTCAAGACCTTTGCCGAACACCGCGCGCTCTTGCCCAAGGGCGTCAAGCTCGCCGCCGAAGACGTCTTCTCGCGCGCCAGCTACGTGCTCGCGGCGCGCGTCCTCGACCCTTCGTTCCAGGGGCAGATCAAGGAGCGCCTCAATTCGCGCGATGCCGTCGCGCTGATCGCGCGCATGGTGCGCGACCCGCTCGAGCTGTGGCTCAACGAACACACCGAAGACGCGAAGAAAATCACCGAGCAGGCCATCCGCGCCGCGCAGGCGCGTTCGCGCGCCGGCCAGAAAATCGAGAAGCGCAAGCAATCGGGCGTCGCCATCCTGCCGGGCAAACTTTCCGACTGCCAGAGCGAGGACATCCGCCGCAACGAACTCTTCCTGGTCGAAGGCGATTCGGCCGGCGGTTCGGCGAAATCCGGCCGCGATAAAGAATTACAAGCGATTCTTCCTTTGCGCGGCAAGGTGCTCAACACCTGGGAAGTCGAAGCCGGCAGCCTGTTCGCCAACCGCGAAGTGCACGACATCGCGGTGGCGCTCGGCATCGACCCGCACCAGCCCGACGCGCCCGACAGCGTGCTCGCCAACCTGCGCTACGGCAAGGTGGTGATCATGACCGACGCCGACGTCGATGGCAGCCACATCCGCGTCTTGCTGTGTACGCTGTTCTACCGTCACTTCCCCCGGCTGATCGCCTGCGGCCACCTCTATTTCGCGCAGCCGCCGCTCTACCGCCTCGACGTGCCCGCGCTCGGCAAGAAACGGCCGCCGCGCAAGCTCTACGCGCTCGACGAGCCCGAGCGCGACGCGATCATCGACCGCCTGGTCCTCGAAGGCGTCAAGGCCGACGCCGTGGCCATTTCGCGCTTCAAGGGACTCGGCGAAATGAATCCCGAGCAGCTCTGGGAGACAACGATGTCGCCCGACACCCGCCGCCTGATGCGCATCCGCCAGCCCGGCGCCGAGGACGCCAACGCGGTGATGAACATGCTGATGGCCAAGAACGAATCGGCCGGCCGGCGCGCCTGGATGGAAGCCAACGGCGCGCTGATCGGCGCGGAGATTTGAGTTAAGGATTGAGATTAACCACAACGAACACAACGGGCACAACGAGAAAAAATACATATGCTTTTGTCTTTCGTTGTGTTCGTTGTGCCCGTTGTGGTTAAACCGCTTTTTTGAAGACTGCCATGCCCAACACACCTGATCTTTTCGACGATTTGCCGCCGCTCGACGAAGCGCCGCCGCCGCTGCCGCCGCTGCCTGCGCCGCAGGAACCCGAGGACAACGACGGCGAGAGCATCC
>CAIXAY010000438.1 GCA_903917505.1 uncultured beta proteobacterium
GGCACCCAGGTTTCGGGCACGGTCACCAAGCTCTACGTCGACTTCAACGACAAGGTCAAGAAGGACCAGCCGCTGCTCGAACTCGACCGCTCGCTGTTCGCCGCCCAGGTCAGGCAATCGCTGGCCACCGTCAACAACATCCAGACCACGCTCGATCTGGCGCGCGCCAGCGAAACGCGCCTGCAGGAACTGTTCAAACAGGAATACGTGTCGCGCCAGGAACTCGACCAGGCCATCCAGGCGCGCAAGTCGGCCGAGGCGCAACTGGCGCAGGCCAAGGCCGCGGCTGACAAGGACCGGGTCAATCTCAACTACACCATCATCCGCTCGCCGGTCTCGGGCATCGTCGTCGATCGCGTCGTCGATCTCGGCCAGACGGTCGCCGCCAGCCTGCAAACGCCGACCCTGATCAAGATCGCCCAGGACCTCTCGGAAATGCGCATCGATTCGAGCTTCGCCGAAGCCGACATCGGGCGCATCCGGGAAGGCCAGCCGGTGCGCTTCACCGTGGACGCTTTTCCGAATCGCAGCTTCACCGGCGAAGTGCAGCAGATCCGCCTCAATTCGACGGTGACGCAGAACGTCGTCACTTACAACGTGCGCGTCTCGCTGCAGAATCCCGAACAGATCCTGCTGCCGGGAATGACCGCTTATGTGAGCATCGCCGTCGACCGCCGCGACGACGTGCTGATGGTGCCGAACGCCGCCTTGCGCTTCAAGCCGGCCGGCGCCGAGGACAAGGCCGCCGGCGACGATCCGGCGCCGCCGGCGAACGGCGCGCGCGACGGCAAGGGCAAGAAGCGCGAAGCCAACAGCGGCACCGTCTATGTCGTCGACGGCAAGGAGATCCGGCCGGTCGGCGTCCAGCTCGGCATCACCGACAACCGCAACAGCGAAGTCGTCGGTGGCGAGCTCAAGGCCGGCGACAAGGTCATCGTCGGCGAGAACTTCGCCGCCAATGGCAAACCCAGCAGCATCGGAGTGAGACTCTTCTGATGTCCGAAGCGGTCATCCGCGTCGCCGGGCTCGGCAAGTCCTACGTCACCGCCGCCGGGCTGTTCCCGGCGCTCAAGGGCGTGGACCTCGAGATTCGGCGCGGCGAATTCGTCGCCATCATGGGGCCGTCGGGTTCGGGCAAATCGACTTTCATGAATCTGCTCGGCTGCCTCGACACGCCGACCGCCGGCGATTACTGGCTGGTCGGGCGCAACGTCGCGCACCTGCCCGGCGACGAACTCGCGGTGCTGCGCAACCGCACCATCGGTTTCGTCTTCCAGGGCTTCAACCTGCTGCCGCGCATGAACCTCGAGGACAATGTCGCCCTGCCCCTCGTCTATTCCGGCATGGCGCGCGAGGCGCGCCGCGCGCGCGCCCGCCAGATGCTCGCCAAGGTCGGACTGGAAACCTACGCCGGCTCGCTGCCGGCGTGCATCTCCGGCGGGCAGCAGCAGCGCGTGGCGATCGCCCGCGCGCTGATCAACGCGCCGCGCCTGATCCTCGCCGACGAGCCGACCGGCAACCTCGACAGCCACACGGGCGAGGAAATCATGGGGCTGTTCGGCGCGCTCAATGACGAAGGCATAACTGTCGTCCTGGTCACCCACGAAGCCGACATCGCCGCCCATGCCGGCCGCCAGGTGCGTTTCGTCGACGGCCATATCGTCAGCGACGTGCGGACCCCATCCGTCATTCCGGCGCAAGCCGGAATCCAGTAACGCACGCATGAAGCAGCCATGCGTTTATATTCTCGCCAGCCGCAGAAACGGCACCCTATACACCGGCGTGAGCTCCGATCTTGTTCAGCGCATTTGGCAACACAAGAACGATCTTGCGGAGGGATTTACGAAGAAGTACGGCGTGCATCTTCTCGTTTGGTACGAGACTCATGTGACGATGGAATCGGCCATCGCGCGCGAGAAGGCAATCAAAGGATCGAAGCGCTCGTGGAAACTGGAACTCATCGAGTCGGTCAATCCAGAGTGGTCGGATTTGTACGAGGAGATCGCCTGATGCGCCGTTGCCGGATTCCGGCTTGCGCCGGAATGACGGATGCTATGGAGGCCGTAGCGTGCTAAAGGCCATGCTCGGCGAAGCCTGGCACGCCATGCACTGCAACCGCCTGCGCACGGCGCTGACCATGCTCGGCATGGTGATCGGCGTCGGCTCGGTGGTATTGATGATGGCTATCGGCCAGGGCGCGCAGTATGCGGTGGCGCAAACGATCAGCACCATGGGCAGCAATCTCTACGTGATCATCGCCGGCTCGACGCAAGTGTCCGGCGCGCGCTCGGGCGGCGGCTTCGGTTTCACCCTGCGCGTCGCCGACGCCGAAGCGATCGCCGAACTCGACGACATCACCTACGTCGCGCCCGTGCATCAGGGCACGCAACAACTCGTTTATGGCTCGAAGAACTGGAGCTCGGTCGTCGTCGGCACGACCCCGGCCTACCTCGACGCGCGCGCCTGGTCGTTGGCGAACGGCTACATGTTCGGCGACTCCGATGTGCGCTCGGCAACCCGCGTCGCGCTGATCGGCAAGACGGTCATCGAGAACCTGTTCGAGCCCGGCGAAGACCCGCTCGGCAAGACCATCCGCGTGCGTCAGACGCCTTTCGTCGTGATCGGCACGCTGGTCGCCAAGGGCCAGAACCTCGACGGCCGCGACCAGGATGACACCATCATCGTGCCGCTCTCCACCGCCCAGCGCAAGGTCTTCGGCGTGCCCTTCGCCGGCTCGATCCGCTCGATCATCGTGCAGGCGAGTTCGGCCGAGGCCATGCCCTCGGTCGAAAAATCGATCACCGCGCTGCTGCGCCAGCGCCACCGCCTGCGCGAGGACGCCGAAGACGATTTCTACATCCGCAACCTCGCCGCCGCCGCCGATTCGGCCGCCGAAACGACGCGCGTCATGTCGCTCCTGCTCGGCGCGATCGCTTCGGTGTCGCTGCTCGTCGGCGGCATCGGCATCATGAACATCATGCTCGTCTCGGTCACCGAAAGGACGCGCGAAATCGGCATCCGCATGGCCATCGGCGCGCGCCAGAAGGACATCCTGATGCAGTTCCTGCTCGAAGCCATCATGATCTCGATCGCCGGCTGCCTGATCGGGCTGATCGTCGGTATCGGCGGGGCGCTCCTGACCAACGCCATCACCGACATGGTGATCGTCATCTCCGGCGCTTCGGTCATCGTCGCCTTCGCCGTCGCCGCCGGGGTTGGCGTATTCTTCGGCTTCTACCCGGCACGCAAGGCCGCGGCGCTTGACCCGATCGAAGCGCTGCGCTACCAGTGACAAACTGCAATTAGCCACAACGGGCACAACGAACACAACGAAAGACAAAGCAAGGTTCTTTAACAAAGGATTTTCGTTGTGCCCGTTGTGATCGTTGTGGTTAAGAATTTTTTTGAAGGAAGCGAAATGCCCGTTTATGCCCTCGGAGACCTCATCCCGCAAATCGACCCGCAATCTTGGGTCGCGCCCAACGCCACGGTCGTCGGCCAGGTCCATCTGGCGCGCAATGTCTCGATCTGGTGGAACTCGACCGTGCGCGGCGACACCGACCGGATCGACATCGGCGAGAACAGCAATATCCAGGACGGCTGCGTGCTGCACACCAACAAGGGCATCCCGCTGACCATCGGCCGCAACGTGACGATAGGCCACATGGTGATGCTGCACGGCTGCAGCGTCGGCGACGACTGCCTGATCGGCATCGGCGCGGTGCTGCTCAACCGCTCGGTGATCGGCAGGAACAGCCTGGTCGCGGCCAACACGCTGATCCCCGAAGGCAAGGTCTTCCCCGAACGTTCGCTGATCATGGGCTCGCCGGGCAAGGTCGTCCGCGAACTGAGCGACGAGGAAGTCGCCCGCCTGCCCGGCAGTTCCGAGCGCTACATCAAGAACTGGCAACGTTATCAGCAGGAACTGGTCGCAATCTGACGCATTCGGTCATTCACAGGGAGTTGTTCATGAAACGCCTGCTTATTTCATTCGCCTTGCTGCTCGCCGGGGCGAGCTTTGCCGCGCACTCGGCCGAGGTCCGGGTACTCAGCGCCGGCGCCGTCGAGCCGGGGGTGCAGGCCTTCGCAAAACAGGCCCGTGGCGAACTGGGCATGGACCTCCGGATCGAATTCAATACCGCGCCGCAGATCGCCAAGCGCCTCGCCGACGGCGAGGTCTTCGATATCCTGATCTCGCCGCCCGCGGTCATCGACAAAGCGCTCGCCGACGGCAAGGTGCTCGCCGCCGGCCGCGTGGCGATCGGCCGCGTCGGCGCCGGCATCGCCGTGCGCAGCGCAGCGCCGGCACCGGCTGTGGCGACGGTCGACGAACTCAAGCGCGCGCTGCTCGCCGCCGACTCGCTGGTCTACAACTCGGCATCGACCGGCCTCTACCTCGACCGGCTGTTCGCCAGCCTCGGGCTGTTCGATCAACTGCAGGCCAAGACCACGCGCTACGCAAACGGCGCGGCGGTCATGGAACACCTGATCAAGGGCCACGGCACGGAAATCGGTTTCGGCGCGATCACCGAGATCAGGCTCTACACCGACCAAGGCCTGCGCTTTGTCGGCCCGCTGCCCGCCGAGGTGCAGAACTACACGAACTATGATGCCGCGCTGATGCGCGGCGCAGCGGCGCCGGACGCCGCCGCGGCGGTGCTGCGCCAGCTCGCCTCGCCGGCGGCGAAAGCGGCGTTCACCGCGGCCGGAATCGAATAGCCCGGCGCGGATTCCCGCCGCATCACCCGGCGCAATGCTGAAAAATATTCGGCATCGGCGACCGGAGCGTATATGATGTTGACATCTTTTCCGACGCCATTGACATGAGCAGTCTCCTTCCGCCCGCGCCGCACAGGAGTGTCGTCCCGGCATCGCAACGATGGCCTGGATGGGCACGCTATGGGCTGATCGCAACGGCGCTTGTTGCGCTGATGGCCTGCCTGGTCGCCGTCGAGGCGTGGCAGGAGAAGCAGCGCTATCGCGAACGCGCCACCGTCGCGACGCGCAATATCGCCGGCCTGCTCGACGGCCATCTCAGCGATGTCGTCGACAAGATCGATGTCATCTTGCGCGATGCCAACGACCACTATGCGGAGCAGCGCGGCCGCCAGAATGCGGCCGAGTTGAGCGCGCAGTTGCAGCGGCACCAGGCGCTGCTGCCGGAAGTGGCCAGCCTGCGCATTCTGGACAGGAATGGTTTCATCCGCTATGGCGGCGGTATTCCGGCAGGGGATCCGATCAGCCTCAGCGATCGCGAGTTCTATATTCGCGCCCGCGACGATCCGGCCAGCGGCCTGATCGTCAGCGGCCCGGTCCTTTCCCGCGTCAGCCAGCAATGGGTGCTCGTCTTCGCGCGCCGCCTGCAGGCGCCAGACGGATCTTTCGCCGGCGTCATCTATGCCAATCTGGCCACCGCATATTTCGACAAGCTCCTGTCGTCGCTGTCGCTCGGAAAATATGGTGCGGCGACCATCCGCATGAGCGATCTTGCGCTCGTGCACCGCTACCCGGACGCCCGCGGGCAGGTCGGCAGCAGGGATGTGTCGCAAGAGCTGCGCGAGATGGTACAGACCCATCCCGAGCGCGGCGACTATCTGGCCACCACCGCCCTCGATGGCATCGAGCGCAGCAATGCATATCGCAAGCTCGAACGCTACCCGTTCTACGTCATCGTCGGTCTGGCCACCGAGGACTACCTGGGCGGCTGGCAGGACAATGTCTTCATGCTGTCCGGACTGGCGGGTCTGGCCATCGTGCTGAGCGCCTTCGCAGGACTGCTGGTCTATCGCTCCAACCGCCGGCTGCTGCTCGACATCGAAGCGCGCAAGGCCGTCACCGTCGAACTCGAAGAGCACCGCGATCACCTCGAAGAGCTAGTCAGGACGCGGACCAAGGCCCTCGAGCAAGCGGTGGAAAACACCCTGCTGTTTGTCAAACTGGCGCCGATCTGCATCGCCATGTTCGATCGCGAGATGAATTACCTGTCGACCAGCGACTTCTGGCTGGCCGAAATCGTGCGCGGACAGGGGCAACTGCTCGGGCGCAATTGCTACGCCGTCAATCCGGACCTGCCGCAGACATGGAAACAGGCGCACCAGCAGAGCCTGGCCGGGCTGGCGCTGCGCAACGACGAAGACCCGTGGTATCAGGCCGACGGCAGTCGCCGGTGGCTGTACTGGGCGGCCGCACCGTGGCGCCATCCGGACCGGCAGATCGGCGGCGTCATCATTTATGCCGAAGACATTACCCGGCGCAAGCAGGTCGAGCAGGCGCTGCGCGCCAGCGAGGAAGAATTTCGCGCCTTTTTCAACACCCAGGCCCTGGGCACGGCGATGGTCCTGCCCGACGGGAAGTTTCTCCGGGTCAACCAGACGCTGTGCGAGATGACCGGTTACCGCGAGGACGAGTTGCTGGCCATGGGTCCGCCGATGCTCACGCACCCCGACGATCGGCGGCAACTGGAAGCGCTGCTGGCCTTTCTCGGCGGCAACAGCCCGTCGTACAAATCGGAAAGGCGCTATATCCGCAAGGATGGCGAAGTGATCTGGATCCAGGTGAATGCGGCGCTGGTGCGCGATGATCACGGCAAGATCCATTACGCCGCGGAAACCATACAGGAGATCACCGCGCGCAAGCTGCACGAGGCCAGGCTGGCGGACGCGATGGTCAAGGTGGAACTGGCCAACAAGGCCAAATCCCGCTTCCTGGCGGCGGCCAGCCATGATCTGCGCCAACCGCTGTCGGCGCTCAGCATCTATATCAACGTGCTCGCCGACAAGGTCGCCGCGCCCGAGCAGCAGTATGTCGCGAGCATGAAGGAATGCGTCGCCGGACTGAGCAACCTGCTCAACGACCTGCTGGATTTGAGCAAGCTCTCGGCCGGCGTGGTCAAGGTCAATGTCGACGACTTCGCCATCGACGATATGCTCGACCGACTGCATTCCGTGTATAGCCCGGTCGCCGAATCGCGCGGACTGAGGCTGCGCTGTGTGCGGACGAACCTGTTCGTGCGCACCGACCCGGTCCTGTTGCAGCGCATCCTCGGCAACTTCATCGACAACGCGCTGCGCTACACCAACCGCGGCGGCGTCGTCGTCGGCTGCCGCCGCCGCCAGGGCCGGGTCTTCGTCGAAGTATGGGACAGCGGCATCGGCATTCCGGTCGACAAGCGCAGCGAGATTTTCGAGGAATTCAGGCAGCTCGGCGACGAATCGCGCAACAGCGGCAGCGGCCTGGGCCTGGCCATCGCCGCCAAGACCGCCAACTTGCTCGGCCTCGAAATCCAGTTGCGATCATGGCTCGGGCACGGCTCGGTGTTCGCCATCGAGGTCACGCTCGGCCAGGCCAACACGCTGCCGGCGCCGCCGCTCCGCAATGCCGCGCATCGCGAGTTGCGCATCGCGCTGGTCGAGGACAACCGCCTGGTGCGCGACGCGCTGACTGCGGCCATGCAGGAAGCCGGGCATCAGGTGGTCAGCACGGACAGCGGCGACATGATGCTGGCCGCGCTCGGCACGCAACCGCCGGACATCGTCGTTTCCGACTATCGCCTGGCGCGCGGACTGACCGGCTACGAGGCGATTTCCGTGCTGCGCGCCCGCTTCGGCGCGGCGCTGCCGGCGATCATCGTCAGCGGCGACACCGACCCGGTGCTGCTGCGCCGCATGAACGACCGCGGCATCGTCGTGCTGCACAAACCGCTGGATCTCGAGGAACTGCAGGCCTATCTGGAAGACCTGGCCTATCCGGCCGCCGCGAGCGGCGGCTAGGCACCCGCCGCTCCTGGCGAATCAAGCCGACTGAACCCAGCGCCCCAGGCATGAGCGCGGCGCGTCTTATTGTTCACTGCCGGTCACTTGTGATTTAAGTCTTTCGGCAATTATTGATTGCCCGCGATACAGTATCCTTGGCCTGTGCAAAGCGCCCGTCGGCGCCACGCTTGATCCCCAGGGAAGACATCATGAAGAAAGTCCGCATCGCCGTCGCCGGCGCCGGCCTGATCGGCCATCGCCATATCGAAGAGATCCAGAAGAATCCGAGCTGCGAACTGTCGGCCATCGTCGACCCCTCGCCGCCCGCCCAATTCGCCAAGACGGCACAGAATGCCGGCGTCCCCATCTACAAATCGCTGGCCGAGATGTTCGCCAAGGACAAGCCGGACGGCGTGATCCTGGCGACGCCCAACCAGATGCACGCCGATCAGGCCCTGGAGTGCATCCGCGCCGGCGTGACCACTTTCGTCGAGAAGCCGGTGGCGCACACGCTGGCCGACGGCATCCGCCTGTGCGAAGCGGCCGAGGCCGCCGGCGTCAAGATTCTGGTCGGCCACCACCGCCGTCACAGCACGATCCTGCACCAGGCGGTCGAGATCGTGCGCTCGGGCGTGCTCGGACAACTGGTCGGCGTCATCGGCAGCGCGGTCTTCTACAAACCGGACAGCGAGGGCTATTACGACGGCGCCAACGCCTGGCGCCGCGAACCCGGCGGCGGCCCGATCCTGCTCAACATGATTCACGAGATCGGCAACCTGCGCGCGATGGTCGGCGAGATCGTCGCGGTGCAGGCTTTCACCTCGAATGCGACGCGCGGTTTCAAGGTCGAGGACACGACGGCGATCAACCTCAAGTTCGAGAACGGCGCATTGGGCAGCTTCCTGCTCTCCGACACCGCGGCTTCGCCCAAGAGCTGGGAACA
>CAIXAY010000439.1 GCA_903917505.1 uncultured beta proteobacterium
ATGTTCGCATCGGCGACCTGCTCGACCTGGAAGACGCTGCCGCCGCGGTGGACGCCGACCTGCTGGTCACCCACAGCCCCGGCCGCCAGGCCAGCGAGCGCCTGGGCATTCCATTGCTGCGCGTCGGCTTTCCGATCTTCGATCGTATCGGCGCCATGCACCGGTTGACCGCCGGCTACCGCGGCACCCGCAACCTGATCTTCGAGGTCGCCAATGTCGTCTTGTCAGGACTGCACGAGCACAAGCCGGGAGATTTCTCCGACGTGCTGCCGCTCAACGGGGAGGAACGCCATGTTGGCGCAACATCTGCGGCTTGTTGACCACGCCGAACCGGCCGGAGGATTGCGGCTGCGCATCGCCATCGCGACGCAGGACATGAAGAGTCTGAACGCGCATTTTGGTTCGGCGCGCCGCTTCGCGGTGTACGACGTGACGCCGTCGGACTCCCGCTTCATCGAGGCGATCGGCTTTGGTGACGTCTCCGACGAGACCGGCGAGCATCGCCGCGATGGCGACGACCGCATCGGCCCGAAGGTGGACGCGCTGACCGGCTGTCATCTGCTGTTCGTGCTGGCGATCGGCGGCCCGGCGGCGGCGCGTGTCGTGGGCGCGCATATCCATCCGGTGAAGCTGCCGAAGCCGGAACCGATCGACGACATCATCAGCCGCATCCAGACCATGATGGCCGGCAACCCGCCGCCCTGGCTGCGCAAGGTGATGGGCGTGCAGGCCGAACGCTCGATGGATTTCCTGGATGAGGAGTAGGCGATGAGCGAGACGATCGTGGCCGCTGATCCGATGGCGACGCCGTTCCTGCAATGTCTGGTCGGGCGGATTCGCGCCGAGGATTCCTTTGGCGCGTGGGACCGCAAGTCCGACGCCGCGCTGCTGGCGGAGTACATCGTCACCAAGGCGGAACGGCGTAGCATCCCGATCATCGGCGATCCGGACCCGGACACGCTGGGGCGGGTGGAAACCTTCTACCAGGCGGTCGGCCTGGCGATCGAGCGCGTCACCGGCGTGATCGCCACGCCAATGATGAAGATGAGCCATGAGGGTTTTGGCCGCGTCGTGCTGCTGACCGGACGGCTGGTCGCCTACTCGCGCACATTGCGCGACGTGCACCGCTTCGGGTTCGAGGACCTGGCCGCGCTGGCGGCCGAGGGCATGAAGATCGTCGGCCAGGCGGCGGCGCTGATCGAAGCGCATCCGGCGCTGGCGCGTGACTGACGGAGGTCCCGCCATGCCCGGCATCGACAACCTGAAGGCGGACCTGAAGAAACTCTCGGCCAAGGCAATCGCGGCGAAGATGGATCTGCACGATCTGTCGGAGGAACTGCCGAAGGACTGGGAACGCATTCCGGAGATCGCGGCCCGCACGCACGCGATCTTCGCCGAACTCACGGCGAAGCGGGCGGAATTGAAGCGCATGGAGACGATCGCGTCATGACCCAGACCACCCGCGACGGCCGCCCCTGGGAGCCGGAGTTTTTGCAGGCCATCGATCCCGGCGTGTGCATCGGCTGTGGCCGCTGCTTCAAGGTGTGCGGCCGCGGGGTCATGACCCTGCGCGGCATCGACGAGGACGGCGGGATGATCGACCTCGATGACGATGATGACGACGACGGCGAGATCGAGCGCAAGGTGATGGTGATGCAGGACGGTGGCGCCTGCATCGGCTGCGCCGCCTGCGCGCGCGTCCGCCCCACCGGCGCCCAGAGCCACGCGCCCGCCACCTGAGGGAGTGCCCCCATGCAGCCCGCCGACATCTACACCTGGCTGACCGCGCAACCGCGCATG
>CAIXAY010000440.1 GCA_903917505.1 uncultured beta proteobacterium
AGTCGACAAAGATTACAAACATGTTTCAGTCGTCGGCGCGCAGGGTGCGCACGCCGAGGCTGGTCCCGAGCAGGCAGACGTCGGCCGGGCGCCGGGCGAACAGGCCGTTGCTGACGACGCCGACAATCTGGTTGAGGCGCGTCTCGAGATCGACCGGATCGAGAATCTGCAATCCCTTGACGTCGAGAATCAGGTTGCCGTTGTCGGTGACGAAACCGGCGCGCGGCACCGGCGTGCCGCCGAGCTTCTGCAACTCGCGCGTGACCTGGGCGCGGGCCATCGGAATGACTTCGACGGGCAGCGGAAAGCCGCCGAGCACGTCGACGAATTTGGAGGCGTCGACGATGCAGACAAATTGTCCGGCGACGGCGGCGACGATTTTCTCGCGCGTCAGCGCGCCGCCACCGCCCTTGATCATGTGCATCTCGGCGTTGATCTCGTCGGCGCCGTCGATGTAGACCGGCAGGCTGGAAACGTCATTGAGTTCGAAGACCCTGATGCCGTGGCCTTCGAGCCGCCGCTTGGTGTCTTCCGAACTGGCGACCGCGCCGGCGATGCGGTCCTTCATTCCGGCGAGCGCCTCGATGAACAGCCGTGCCGTCGATCCGGTGCCGACGCCGACCAGTTCGCCTTCGACGACGTAGGCCAGCGCCGCCCGTGCCACTGCCTGTTTCAATTCGTCCTGGGTCATCGCCGTTTCTTCTGTCGCGTGGGAGGGAAGACATTCTATCCAATTGCGCGCGGCGGCGACAGCGCTCATGCGAATCGGGAGAACGCCCCGACCGGTTCGCCGGTGCTCCGGTGGCCGAATAGGTGGGGCGAGATATGAAGGCCGGCGATGTGCAATGTCATTTGAGCTTGCCGGTGTGGCGCGCCAGCTCTTGGCTTATCGTGGCCATATCCCTGGACAACTGCTGGTATTCGGCGAGCGCCTCGTGCGGGTGTTCGGTGATGTGCTGCCTGATCTCGTCGTTGCTTTGCCGAAGCGCGCGCAAGGATCCGATCCGCTTCGCCGCATCGTTGAAGTCATTCGACCAGCCGGGGTTCCACGGGTAATCGTGCCCGGTCGCCCGTTTCCAGAGAAGGCGCGCCACGGCCTCCAGCGTTTCCGGCTCTTCGTCGCCATTTTTCAATGGCACGCTGACGATGCCGCGCGCCAGCGCGCCGGCGCCGAACGCCGCCAATAGCCGTTCGGTCCAGTGAATCCCGGTAACGACCTCGCGATAGCGCTCGACGCGAAGGAGCAGGGTGCTCGTCGTGACTCCGCGCCGCGTGTCTTGCTGGAAATGCAAACCGCTGACTTCGCTCCACGGGATATGCCCGTGAATCGGCGTGCAAAGACCGTCGCGATCAAGTTCGCACACGGATTTTCCGAAGCCGGCAATGCACCGCGACGCCGCAATTGCGGTCAGCGTCAGCCACAAGCCGCCGGCAATGATCAGCGGCCATTGCCGCTGCGCGGCACTGACGCCGGCATAGACCATCCAGGTGCTGAGGAGTCCGCTCAGCAACAGCGCGACGGGCGTCAAAGAATTGCCGCGCACTTTCAATGTCTGGTCCGCGGCCCAGGGGGGGCGCATCAGTTCGGCGATGCGCCGGTCCGTGTCGGCCCGTCGCTGCGCCTTGAGATGGCCGTTACGACGCTGCTCGCCGACCCAGGCCGCGGCGACCAGGCCGATCCCGAAGACCACGAGCGTGAAGGAGCCAGCATTCTCGTGCAGCGCCGCCGCGCCGGCGAGAACGGCAATCAGGCCGGTCAGCAGCAACACGGCGTTAAGTGGCTGTGACATATGAGGGCACCCAGTCTTGAGCGAGTCCTGGCCAGATTAGACTATTTATTTGTCATAAATGCAAGGATTCCGGCATGATGCCGGGCGATTCGGAAAGCCGCCTGGCGCGCCATCTACGCGGTGATCGACCTTTACCGCCAGATCGTCGCCCAGGCAAGTTCTGCGGAACTTGTCACGCTTCACCTGCTCGCCGCTTTGGTTCGATGAAAAGCTGTTCGCCCGCGGCTTAGCGGCGCAAGCGCTTCACGGGGCGGTCGTGCGCTCCCGTCGCCACTCCGGAACGCGCGTCCTAAAGCCGGTATACTCGCAAGCTCGAGTTCCGGGCGAGGAGTGGCTTGTGGTCGAGGAAAGCCCGTTCAAGGGGAAAACCGGCGTGCAGCGGGTGTGGAGCGCCTGCCACTATTCGCTCGCCGGCCTGCGCGCGGCGCTCGCCCATGAAGACGCGTTCCGCCAGGAAGCGCTGATCGCCGCCGTGCTGATTCCCCTGGCTTTCTGGCTGCCGGTGAGCGGCACCGGGCGGGCCTTGATGATCGCCAGCGTGCTGCTGGTGTTGATCGTCGAACTGCTCAACTCGGCGATTGAAGCGACGGTCGATCGCGTTTCGCTCGACCGGCACCATTTGTCCAAGCGCGCCAAGGACATCGGCAGTGCGGCGGTGATGCTCTCCCTGATCAACACGGTCCTGGTCTGGGCCTGTGTCCTGCTCGGATAAGCCGGGACCCGCGGGGAAATAAATACGCGAAATGCATCGCGGTCAGTGAATTCTTCAATTGGCGTCTGTCTAACGCGGTGATCTTTTAGTCCGGCCCCTGCGCCGGACCATTCTTCCACCGATCACATAACGCCAAAAGGAGAATTCAGATGAAGGATGTCGATCGTCGCCAATTCCTGAAAGTGAGTGCCGCCGGTGCGGTCGCCGCCATTGCGCCGATGCCCGCTCTTACCGCCGAAACGCCGGCGGCGGCGCCGGCCCCGGCCACGTCGTCGCAAGGCGTGACACGGACGCTCGCGCGTTACATCGTCGGCGCCCGCTACGACGACTTGCCGGCCTATGTGCGCAAGGAAGGCGTGCGCACGCTGCTCAACTGGGTTGGCGTCGCCGTCGGCGGCGCGCACCACACGACCGTGGACCGGGCGCTTGCCGCCATCGGACCTTTCTCAGGCCCCCGGCAGGCCAGCCTGCTCGGTCGCAGCGAGCGCCTCGACATCATGAATGCCGCCTTCATCAATGGCGTCAGCAGCCATATCTTCGATTACGACGATACCCATCTGAAGACGATCATTCACCCGGCGGGTCCGGTGATGTCGGCGATTCTGGCGCTGTCCGAGTACCAGCCGGTATCGGGGAAAGACTTCCTCAATGCGCTGGTGCTCGGCGTCGAAACCGCATGCCGGACCGGCAACGCGGTCTATCCGAACCACTATGATGTCGGCTGGCACATCACCGGGACCGCCGGCGTGTTCGGCGCGGCCGCCGCGGCCGGCAAGCTGCTCGGCCTGTCCGAGCAGCAGATGGTGTGGGCTCTGGGACTCGCGGCATCGCAGCCGGTCGGCCTGCGTGAATCCTTCGGCTCGATGAACAAGAGTTTCAATCCCGGACGCGCGGCCAGCGACGGCCTCTTCGCCGCCTTGTTGGCGGCCTGGGATTTCACCAGTTCGGACGGGATGATCGAGGCCAAGCGCGGCTGGGCCAACACCATCAGCACCAAGCAGGACTACCGCGAAATCACCGAGGGCCTGGGTCAGCGCTATGAAGCCGCGCTGAACAGCTACAAGCCTTTCGCCTGCGGCATCGTCATCCATCCGGCGATCGATGCGGCGATCCAGTTGCGCAACGAAAACCGGCTGACGCCGGAGATGGTGGACAGCGTCGCCCTGCGCGTCCATCCGCTGGTCATCGAGCTGACCGGGAAGAAGACGCCGCAGAACGGACTGGAAGGCAAGTTCAGCGTCTATCACTCGGTGGCCATCGCCATCATCGACGGCGCCGCCGGGGAGCGGCAATACAGCGATCGCGCCGTCCTCGATCCGCGCACGATCGAGTTGCGCGACAAGGTTGCCACAACGGTCGATCCGGCTGTCAAGTCGGATCAGGTCGACATGACCATTACCCTGAAGGACGGCCGCAAGCTGCACAAATTCATCGAGCATGCGATCGGCAGCAGCGAAGTGCCGATGACCGACGCGCAGCTCGTGGCGAAATTCACCGATCTGGCCGACGGGATCCTGCCGGCGGCGCAAACGCGGGCCTTGATCGACATGTGCTGGAAGGTGGAGCAATTGCCCGGCGCCGCGAGCATCGCCACGGCGGCGGTGCAACAGGCCTGACTCGCCAGCTGCCGCCATTCGGTCGCAGGCCGGCCGAATGGCGGCCTTGCATCACATGCACTGCCTAGGCCGTTTCGCCGCCGCAGGAACTCCCCGCGCCGGCGGTGCAGCCCAGGCAGTGATCGGAAAACCGGATGCGCCGTCGCAGCGTCGCGTCGAAATCGAAGTCGAAGATGGAGAGCGGCTGACCGCCATTCCGCCAGGCCTGCAGGTCCAGCATCTGGTTGAAGTCGCAGTCGTAAATCCGTCCGTCGTGACCGACGCTGATCAGCTTGCGGCACATCACGCCTTCGGCGGCGGCCGGATTGAAACTTGCCAGCAGCTTTTCCATGTAGGCCTCGTACTGGCCGGAATGGTCGAGATGCAGCTTGAAGCGATTGATCGGCATGTTGGTGATCGTGTACAGGTGGTTGAAGCGCAGGCCGTATTTCGTTTCGAGCTCGCGCTTGAAATCCGCTTCGAGATTTTTCTGCGGCGGCGGCAGATAGGGGCCGACCGGGTTGTACACGAGGTCCAGCAGCAAGCCGCTCTCCTCGGCGGCGTAGCCGGCCGCGTTGAGGCGCCGCAATCCCGCTATGCTCTTTAGGAAGACGCCCGCGCCGCGCTGGGCGTCGGTGAAATATTCCTGGTAATAGGGCAGCGAGGAGACGACCTCGACGCGGTTGCGGGCGAAGAACTCGGGCAGGTAGCCCTTCGCTTCGCCGGTCTGCGGGTGGCCGTCGAACTGCACGGTGAGGTTGTGGCGGACCATGACGTGCTTGCCGAGCGCCACCGCCGCCTCGACGAAGGCGTCGAAATCCGGATGCAACTCCGGGGCGCCGCCGGTGATGTCGAGCGTGCCGATCTGCGGATGCCGCGCGAGGATTCCCAGGCATTTGGCGATGCCCTCGGGAGAGAGCATCTCGGTGCGCGCCGGCGACGCGTCGACATGGCAATGACGACAGACCTGGTTGCAGAGTTTCGTCACGTTCACCTGCAAGGTGTCGATGGCGAGCGGCGGCAAGTCGATGTCGCGCTGATCCAGCACCGCCGCGAAATCGAATCTCGAGCGTTTAGACTTCGCGGCGACGACCTTGAGCGGGGCGGGCGACTTCAAAGCACCAGCTTCTTCAGGTGATTTTGCATCTGCACCGAATGCACGAGCGTAATCCCGGCCTGCATGACCGCGGCCACGTGCACGGCTTCCATCATCTGCTCTGGGTTGGAACCGGTCTCCAAGCATTGCGTCGTGTAGGCGTCGATGCAGTAC
>CAIXAY010000441.1 GCA_903917505.1 uncultured beta proteobacterium
GATGGACATCCAGATGCCGGTGATGGACGGCTACGCGGCGACCGCGCTGATCCGCCAGCGCGAAGCCGACAACGCCCTGCCGCGTCTGACGATCGTCGCCCTGACCGCCAACGCCTTTGCCGAAGACCGCGAACGCTGCCTCGCCGCGGGCATGGACGACTTCCTGACCAAGCCGATCGCTTTCGACGCGCTCGCCGCGATGCTTGGCAAATGGCTGCGCCTTGACGCGCCGGCACCGGCAGCGGCCGTCGCCAGGCCGGTGGATTACGTGCGGCTGGCCGCGCTGGTCGACGAAATCACCCCGCTGCTTGAGCACAACAAGTTTGACGCGCTGTCGCACTTCGCGGCGCTGCAGACGCTGACCGCCGGCACCGTGCTGGCGGCTGAAATCGAAGAAATCGAGAAGGAATTGAGAATGTTTCACTACCCTGTCGTTCTTGAACGTTTGCAGCACATGGTGACCGCGCAGGGAGTGAAGCAATGAGCACGACCAGGGCAAGAATTCTGGCGATCGACGACACGCCGGCGAATCTGCTGACCCTGGGCGCCGCCCTGGCGCAGACCTACGAGCTGCAGACCGCAACCTCCGGCGAGATGGGCATCGCGCTGGCGATGAAGGTGCCGCCCGACCTGATCCTGCTCGACGTGATGATGCCGAAGATCGACGGCTTCGAAACCTGCCGGCGCCTGAAGGCCGAGCCGACGCTCAAGGATATCCCGGTCATCTTCGTCACCGCGGCCGGCGAGGTCGACTCGGAACTCGAGGGCCTGAGCGTCGGCGGCGCCGATTACATCGTCAAGCCGATCAACGTCGAAATCGCCCGCCGGCGCATCGACAATCTGCTCGAGCGCGAGCAGATGCACAAGCAGATCCGGGCCCAGCGCGATCAGCTCGAAGCCCTGCTCGCCGAGCGCATGTACGTCGAAGACGAATTGCGCATCGCCGCCGTAGCCTTCGATTCGCCGAGCGGCATGGTGATCACCAACGCGCGCGGCGTCATCCTCAAGGTCAATCAGGCCTTCACGCGGCTGACCGGTTACAGCGCCGCCGAAGCGCTCGGGCGCAACCCGGCGATGCTCAAGTCCGGGCGCCACGACGAACTGTTCTATCAGCGCATGTGGGGCGCCCTGAAGGAAAAAGGCTGGTGGCAGGGCGAGGTCTGGAACAAGCGCAAGAACGGCCAGATCTACGCCGAATTGCTGACCATCACGGCCATCCTCACGCCCGCGGGCAAGCTCACGCATTACGTCGCCAGCTTCACCGACATCACCGAAGACAAGCACGCCGAAGCCGAGATCCACCGCCTCGCCTACTACGACGCGCTGACCCATCTGCCCAACCGGCGCCTGCTGCAGGACCGCCTCGATCAGGCGCTGGCCGCCGCGGCGCGCAGCGGCGGCCACGGCGCAATCTTCTTCATCGACCTCGACAATTTCAAGGCGCTCAACGACACGCGCGGCCACGAGGTCGGCGACCGGCTGCTGGTCGAGGTGGCGCAACGCCTGCGCGCCAGCGTGCGCGAAGGCGATACGGTGTCGCGCCTCGGCGGCGATGAATTCGTCGTGCTGGCCGAGGCGTTGGCGGCGGACGCCAACGAAGCCGCCGCGCTGGCCCGCAAGATCGACAGGCAGCTGCGCGAGGCCATGGCCCCGGCTTTTGTGCTCGACGATCTACCCTACCATTGCAAGCTGAGCGTCGGCGTCTGCATCTTCGCGCAAGAAGACAGCGTCGAGGAACTGTTCAAGCGCGCCGACCTGGCGCTCTACCAGGCCAAAAACGCCGGCCGCAACAGCCTGCGCTTCTTCGACCCGGCCATGCAGGCGGCGATGGAATCGCGCAGCGCGCTCGAGGTCGATCTCGCCGAGGCGCTCGACCTCGACCAGTTGCACGTTTATTACCAGCCGCAATACGACATCGCGCGCCAGGCGGTCGGCGTCGAGGCCCTGTTGCGCTGGCAACATCCCGAACGCGGCATGATCGCGCCGGGCGAATTCATTCCGCTCGCCGAGGACACCGGCCTGATCCTGCCGATCGGCCTGTGGGTCATGGAGAACGCCTGCGCGCTGATCCGGCAGTGGGCGGGCGATGCCCGCTCGGAGCGGCTCGAAGTCTCGGTCAATGTCAGCGCCCGGCAATTCCGGCGGCCCGAATTCGTCGCCGAAGTGCGCGCCGTGCTCGCAGGCAGCGGCGCCAATCCGCAGCGCCTGAAGCTCGAGCTGACCGAAAGCCTGGTGCTCGAGAACGTCGAGGACACCGTCGCCAAGATGCAGGCGATCAAGGCGCTCGGCGTGCATTTGTCGATGGACGATTTCGGCACCGGCTATTCGTCGCTGTCCTACCTCGCCCAGTTGCCGCTCGACCAGCTCAAGATCGACCAGTCATTCGTGCGCAACCTGCCGGGCGCGGGCAAGGACGAGACGATCGCCCGCACCATCATCACCCTCGGGCGCGAACTGGAAATGGACGTGATCGCCGAGGGCGTCGAGACGGAAGCCCAGCGCGAATTCCTCGAAGCGCACGGCTGCCATGCCTACCAGGGGTTTCTGTTCAGCCGGCCGCTGCCGCTCGCCGAGCTGTCCCTGTTCGAGGCCTCACCAGCCGCTGCGCAGGACCTTCTCGGCCCAGAACAGCGCGACGGTGGTCTTGCTGTCGGTGATCTCGCCGTCGCGCACGGCGTGTAGCGCGGCATCGAGGCTCAGGGTCAGGAGGTCGAGGAACTCGCCGTGGTCGAGCTGCTGCGCTGATTCGCGCCGCACGCCGCGGGCCAGGAAGATCTCGATGCGCTCGTTCGAATAGCCGATGCCCGGGTGCATCACGCCGAGATGGCGCCAGTCGCTGGCGCTGTGGCCGGTTTCTTCGAGCAGTTCGCGCCGCGCCGTGGCGAGAATCTCCTCGCCCGCATCGATCTTGCCGGCCGGCAGTTCGAGGAAAGCCCGGCGCAAGGGGTAACGGAACTGCCGCTCGAAAATCAGTTCGCCGCCGTCGAGCACCGCGATGACCACCACCGCGCCCTGGTGCCTGACATACTCGCGCGTGCTCTCGTTGCCGTCTGGCAGGCGCACGCGATCGGCGCGCACCTCAAGCAGCTTGCCGCGAAACACCTCGGTACTTTCGATTTCATGTTCGCCCAGGTGGGCATGCTCGTTTGTTGTCATCGGTACTCCAGTAGTCTTAACGCAATTTGCAGTCGAGGCAGACTCGCCGGGCCGGGGACGCGGGTATCGAACCCCTCCCGACCTCCCCTTGTCAGGGGAGGAGTGATCGCCCTCCCTGACAAGGGGGCTGGGGGGTTAGAAGCCGGCTCAAGAAAGCCCATCATCGCTCAATGATACAAAAACGCCCCGGCCAGCGGGGCGTTCTGCAAATCAACCGGCGCGAATCACATCGGCAGCGAGCGCGTCAGCGAGAAAGCGCACAGGAACATCAGTCCGTTCGGGAAGATCCCGAGCAGGGCGACCGCAAGGCCGTTGGCCGACATCAGCACCTTGACGTCCATCGGCGTGCTGATCACGTCGCTGTGCGTCGGCGCATCGAAGTACATGACCTTGACGACGCGCAGGTAGTAGTAGGCGCCGATCAGCGAGAAGAAGATGGCGAGGACGGCGAGCCAGGTGTAGCCGGCGGCGACGACCGCGACGAGCACCGAGAACTTGGCGAAAAATCCCACGAAGAACGGTATCCCCGCGAGCGAGAACATCATCATCATCATCACCGCGGCGAACCACGGGCTGCGCTTGTTGAGCCCGGCGAAATCGCTGATCTCGTCGGCCTCGAA
>CAIXAY010000442.1 GCA_903917505.1 uncultured beta proteobacterium
AACTGGACTTCATGTCACCCCTTGAAGCCCGCCAGGCTTATGCCATACGAAAGGCGGCCTGAGTTGCAAAACCGTGTCCAGGAAATGCGAGCCGGTACAGAACCAACCGCCGGCGTCACCCCTTGCCGCAAATTGTCACATTACGATGTCCTGCCGAAGATCATGCTTGCCTCGCGTCCTGCTTTCGTGTGCAATGCTGCACTCCTTCTTCACTCGCTGATTACTATGGCCGAAAGCAAGAAATACCAGATTGCGGCAAGCGCCTTCCCGCAGTTCATCGCCGATCAATCCGACCCGGCCAGCGATCGCTATATTTTCGCTTACACGATCAGCATCGAGAACACCGGCACTGTGACGGCACAACTGATATCGCGGCACTGGATCATCACCGACGGCAATTCTCGCGTAGAGGAAGTGCGGGGCTTGGGCGTCGTCGGCCAGCAGCCCCTGCTCAAGCCCGGCGAGACCTTCGAATATACGAGCGGCTGCCAACTCGACACGCCGGTCGGCACGATGCGCGGGACTTACCAGATGACGGCCGAAGACGGCACGCAGTTCGACGCGGTCATCAGCGAATTCACGCTGTCGATCCCGCGCGTGCTGCATTAGGTCCGGTAATCGGCGTTGATCTTGACGTAGTCGTAGGAAAAATCGCAGCTGTAGACCGTGCCTTTGGCCGCCCCGCGCCCGAGATCGACGCGCACGGTGATTTCCGCCGCCTGCATGATGCGCGCGCCGTCCGCTTCGCGGTAGGACGCGGCGCAAGCGCCTTGCTCGGCAACCAGGATTTCTTCCCCGGTGCTGCCCAGCCAGACCCGCACCTGGTCGACATCGAGTGCGGCGACATCGGCGTAGCCGATCGCCGCGAGGATGCGGCCGAGGTTGGGGTCGGAGGCGAAAAACGCGGTCTTGACGAGCGGCGAGTGGCCGATGGCGTAGCCGACGCGCTTGCATTCGGCGCTATCGCGGCCGCCTTCGACGGCGATGGTGATGAACTTGGTCGCGCCTTCGCCGTCGCGAATGATGGCCTGCGCAAGTTCGAGGGCGACGCCGCTGACCGCGGCGCGCAGCGCCGCATAGCCGGGCGCATCGGCAGCGTCGAACTGCGCGCCGGACCGGCCGGTGGCGATGACGATGAAGGAATCGTTGGTCGAGGTGTCGCCGTCGACCGTGATGCAATTGAACGAGGCATCCGCTGCTTCGCGCACCAGCTCGCGCAGCAGCGGCGCGGCGATGCCGGCGTCGGTGGCGACGAAGCCGAGCATGGTCGCCATGTTCGGCCGGATCATTCCGGCGCCTTTGCTCATGCCCGTAATGGTGATCGTCCTGCCGTCGATCTCAAGCCGGCGTGAGGCCGCCTTAGCCACCGTATCCGTGGTCATGATGGCGTGTGCGGCGGCGTGCCAGTTGTCGGCCTCGAGGCCGTCGGCGCAGCGCGGCAGGCCGGCGATCAGCCGGTCTACGGGCAGGGGCTCGAGAATCACGCCGGTCGAGAAAGGCAGTACCTGCGCTGCATCGACGCCGAGCAGTCCGCCGACGGCAACGCAGGTTTCCTGCGCCGCCCGCATGCCGGCTTCGCCGGTCCCGGCGTTGGCGTTGCCGGTGTTGATGACCAGCGCGCGAATTTCTGCGGTCGAATCGAGGCGCTCGCGGCAGACCTGCACCGGCGCGGCGCAAAAGCGGTTCTGCGTGAAGACGCCGGCGACCGTGCAGCCGGGGTCCAGCGCCAGCAGCGTCAGGTCGCGCCGATCGAGCTTGCGAATGCCGGCTTCGGCGACGCCCAGACGGACGCCGGCGACGGGGAAGAGGGCTTCGGGCGCAGGGGTGGAAAAATTGACTGGCATTTTCTAAGCTCTTTCAAAAAAGAGTTCGCAGAGCGCAAAGGGCGCAGAGAAGAATAAAGAAAACGTTGCGTTCTCTGTATCTCTGCGCCCTCCGCGTGGAATGCGTTTAGTCGCTAACTCAGCTTTCCGTGGCACTGCTTGTACTGCCACGCATCGTTGTAAGTAGATTGTTTTGTATAGTATTTTTTATGCATATTTCACCGTGCACAACAATTGCACTACTTTACCGTGGCAGTTCTGTACAACTTCCATTAGTATTTTCGTTATCTAAAACAATCGCTTGTA
>CAIXAY010000443.1 GCA_903917505.1 uncultured beta proteobacterium
GGTCGTCGGTCTCGGACTGCTCGGCGTCGCCGGTTATTACACCTGGCTGCGCGGCGGCAGCGGCGATTTTCAGCACACCGTTGAACCGCTGGTCGGGCTGGCCTTCGGCGGATCGCTGATTTCAATTTTCGCGCGCCTCGGCGGCGGCATCTTCACCAAGGGCGCCGACGTCGGCGGCGATCTGGTCGGCAAGGTCGAGGCCGGCATTCCGGAAGACGATCCGCGCAACCCCGCCACCATCGCCGACAATGTCGGTGACAATGTCGGCGACTGCGCCGGCATGGCCGCCGACCTTTTTGAAACCTACGCCGTGACGGTGGTTGCGACGATGGTGCTCGGCGCGATGATGTTGAAGGGCGTCGCCAATGCCAACGACAACCTGATCATCTACCCGCTGGTGCTCGGCGGCGTGGCGATCATCGCCTCGATCATCGGCTGTTTCTTCGTCAAGGCCAACGAAGGCGGCAAGATCATGAACGCCCTGTATCGCGGTCTCGCCGTCGCCGGCGCGCTGGCGCTGGTGGCCTTCTACCCGGTGACGACCTGGCTGCTCGGCGATGGCATTGCGCTGGCCGACGGCAAACTGATCGCCTCGCTCAACATCTTCGGCGCGGCGGCGATCGGTCTCGTGCTCACCGGTTTGCTGGTATGGATCACCGAGTACTACACCGGCACCGATTTCGCGCCGGTGATTTCGGTGGCGCGCGCCTCGACCACGGGCCATGGCACCAACATCATCGCCGGTCTCGGCGTCTCGATGAAAGCGACGGCGCTGCCGGTCGTTTCGGTGTGCCTGGCGATTTACATCACCTACGCCCTGGCCGGGCTTTACGGCATCGCCATCGCCGCGACCGCCATGCTCTCGATGACCGGCATCATCGTCGCGCTCGACGCCTACGGACCGATCACCGACAATGCCGGCGGCATCGCCGAAATGGCCGGCCTGCCGCAGGAAGTGCGCGACGTGACCGACCCGCTCGACGCCGTCGGCAACACCACCAAGGCCGTGACCAAGGGCTACGCCATCGGCTCGGCGGGCCTCGCGGCCCTCGTGCTGTTCGCCGACTACACGCATGCGCTCGAAGCGAGATTCAACGTCGTCACGGCTTTCGACCTGTCCGATCACATCGTCATCATCGGTCTGTTCATCGGCGGCCTGATTCCCTATCTGTTCAGCGCCATGGCCATGGAATCGGTCGGGCGCGCGGCGGCCTCGGTGGTCATCGAAGTGCGGCGCCAGTTCAAGGAAATTCCCGGCATCATGGATGGCGAGGCGATGCCCGATTATTCGCGCGCCGTCGGATTGCTGACCACGGCGGCGATCAAGGAAATGATCGTGCCCTCGCTGCTGCCGGTGCTGGTGCCGGTGATCGTCGGCCTGCTGCTCGGGCCGAAAGCGCTCGGCGGGCTGCTCATGGGAACCATCATCACCGGTCTGTTCGTGGCCATTTCGATGACCACCGGCGGCGGCGCCTGGGACAACGCCAAGAAATACATCGAGGACGGTCATTTCGGCGGCAAGGGTTCCGAGGCGCACAAGGCATCGGTGACCGGCGACACCGTCGGCGACCCCTACAAGGACACGGCCGGCCCGGCGGTCAACCCGCTGATCAAGATCATCAACATCGTCGCGCTGATGATCGTGCCCATCCTGCCGCTGGCTGCCTGAGCCGCGGCGCGCCGGCGCGGGGCCTAAAGCGCGACGGCGGGATTGAGCGTGTAAAGCCCGGTCAGGCTGGCCCGGTCGAGAATATGGCCGCGCATCGCCGCGCGCACGTCCTGGCCGGTGAACTTGCCTTCAAGGGCGAGCCTGTCCGTGTCGAGCGCGAAAACGGTGAACACGTAGTGGTGCGCGATCTCGTCGTTCCACGGCGGGCAGGGACCGTCGAAGCCGTAGTAGTCACCGCGCATGTCGTTGTCGCCGGCGAACCAGCCGGTGTAATCATTGATGCCCTGGCGTGCGCCATGCGCCGCGAGCGGGCCCGGTTTGCCGCGCGGCGTGACCTCTTTCGAAAATTCACCGGCGCTGATTTCGCAAAGCGTCGCCGGCAGGTCGATCAGCACCCAGTGGAAAAAATCGACGCGTGCCAATGCCGCCGGAACGCTGCGCCCTTCCTGGTTCACATCGTCGCCCTTGCTCGGCACATCGGGATCGTGACAGATGATCGCAAGAGACTGGGTGCCTGCGGGGACGCCGCTCCATGACAGTTGCGGGTTGAGGTTCTTGCCGAGGCAGACGCGGTGCGCCGGGTCGGGAATGCAGAAGGAATAATCGCCAGGAATTTTCTGGCCGTCATTGAAGCTGCTGCTGGTCAGTTTCATGCTGCTTCCTCCCATTGATCATTCGGCCGCGCGGCGTTTGAAGTCGCGCAAACGGAAACCCGTGACCCATAGTGTAGCGAAATATGCGAGGCCGCCCAAAGCGACGAGGAGCGTGAGGCGCAGCAGCCGTTCGATGAGGTTCCAGCGCATCCAGTCGGCGGCGCTGCCGCCGGCGAACCACAGCGCGACGCCCATGACCAGCAGGGCGGCCAGCAGCTTGGCGTAGAACACCGGCCAGCCGGGCTGCGGCGTATAGATGCCGTGCCGGCGCAGTCCGCGATAGAGCAACAACGCGTTGAGACAGGCCGCGAGGCCGATCGACAGCGCCAGTCCGGCGTGCTTGAGCCAGCCGATCAGCGCCAGGTTGAGCAGCTGCGTGACGCACAGCGTGACCAGCGCGATCTTGACCGGCGTGCGCACGTTCTGTTTGGCGTAAAAACCCGGCGCCAGGACTTTCACCAGGATCAGCCCGAGCAGCCCGAGGCTGTAGGCGACCAGGGCATCGCGCGTCTTGAACACGTCGAGCGCGACGAAGGCGCCGTGATAAAACAGCGTCGTGATCAGCGGCACGGCGATGATCGCCAGCGCCAGCGCCGCCGGCGCGGCGAGCAGCAGGGTCAGGCGCAGGCCCCAGTCGAGCAGTCTTGAATACTCGTCGAACTTGGCACCGGCATGGTATTTGGCCAGCGAGGGCAGCAGGATGGTGCCGAGCGCCGCGCCGAGCATGCCGGATGGGAACTCCATCAGGCGGTCGGCGTAGTACAGCCAGGAGACGCTGCCGGTGCCGAGGAAGGACGCGAAGATGGTATTGATCAGCAGGCTGACCTGGGCCACCGAAACGCCGAGCACGGCCGGCGCCATCAGTTTGAGGATGCGGCGCACGCCCGGATCCTGCCAGCAGAGGGCGAAGCGCGGCAGCATGCCGATTTGCTTCAGGGCGCGGACCTGGA